>JAFZUN010000049.1 GCA_017618315.1 Spirochaetales bacterium | reverse complement strand
CAATCAGTGTGCCGCTCTTCTTTGCGGCTCTTGCGACATCAAGGCAGAACTGTGTTGTTTCGTGGCTGAGAGCAGCAATCAGACCTGAGAGGTGAAGGATTCTGACTCCGTCTTCCTCGAAGATCTTCTTGAGGTCAAAGTCTGAGGCCTTGAGAGTTCTTCCGACCTCACCGGATCTGTCATTCCAGACCCTTGGTCCACGGCTGCCGAAACCGCTGTCAGCGATGTTGAACTGGTGCCTGTAACCCCATGCACCGCCCTGCTCCACCTCAGGACCGACGTAATCGATGTTCCTGAACCTGAGTTCGGACTTGATGAATGAAGCGATCGGGCTCTCCTTGACGAAGGTTGTGAGAACCATTGTCTTGAGGCCGAGTGAGGAGCTGACGTTCAGGACGTTGCTCTCGGCACTTGTGGCCTGCAGCTCGAACAGGTGACTTGTGTGAACAGGAAGCCTGTTGACCGGTGTGATCCTGACACCCATGCTGGTGGGGCAGACAAGATCGTATTTGCAATTCTCTCTGAGTTTAAGCATATTTGACTCCTTTTTTATTCAAGCGATTGTGGCATGTAATGTCTTTCTGACAGCTCCGGGACCTGCGTTCATGCTCTTAAAGGCTGAGATGACTGCATCCTTGAGCGGTGATGTCAGCACGTTGTATCCCCAGATGTCCTCTCTGCTGAGGATCTTGTCCAGCTCTCCGCCCTTCAGCGGCTGAGCGAACTTGATTCCAGCAATGTCGGCATGTGCGGACTCTGCAAGCGGATCCGGGCTGAGCTCGAACGGATTACCGTTGTCATCGACTGCAAGCAGATATCTGATCCAGGATGCCAAGACAACAGGAATGACCTTGAGGTTTCCGAGATCCAGTCCCTTGGCCTGATACTCCTTGACGGTCTCGCCGAAACGGATGGCAAGCTTCTGGCTTGTGTCGGTGGCGATTCTCTGCGGTGTGTCAGGCATGAACGGGTTCGGAAGTCTCTTGTAGACGACATCATCAATGAATGACTTCGGTGAGAGGATTCCGGGATCGGTGACAACAGGAAGACCCTCAACGTAACCGAGTCTCTCGATGTATTTCACGATATCCTCATCCTTCATCTCATCTGAGATCTTTGTGTAACCTAGGATGCATCCCATGACGCTCATTGCGGTGTGAAGCGGATTCAGGCATGTGCAGACCTTCATGCGCTCGACCTTTGTGACTGTGTCGCGGTCTGTGAAGTAGACGCCGGCCTTGTCCAGGGCAGGTCTTCCGTTAGGGAACTTGTCCTCAACGACAAGGTACTCGCACTCCTCTGAGTTAACGAAAGCGGCGACATAGGACCTCTTGGCTGTGATGATGACATCCATGCCTTCAATACCGTCCTTCTTCAGTGACTCGCAGACCATCGGATCCGGCCTTGGTGTGATCTTGTCGATCATTGACCACGGGAAGCTGACCTGCTTCTCGTCGCAGAGCCAGTCGACGAAAGCCTGGCTGACCATCCCCATCTCTGCCCATCTCTTGGCGATGGT
>JAFZUN010000048.1 GCA_017618315.1 Spirochaetales bacterium | reverse complement strand
GGCATGGTCACGCAGACAATGCCGCTACGGTCAAGACCGAGCATATCGAATGTCCTTACCGTCACAAGAAGCGCGAGGGTTGAATCAAGTCCTCCGGAGATTCCGATCACTGCGGTCTTGCAGCCGATATGTCTCAGCCTCTGCTTAAGTCCGAGGCACTGGAGGTTGATTATCTCGTCCGCACGGGAGGCCATCTCTGAACTGCTCTCCGGAACAAACGGCATTCTTGTGATTCTTCTGGTCAGTGAGGTCTCTCCAACCTCGATGTCGAATCCGATGTACCTGTACTGCTTGTCGTTCGTGGTGACAAAAGTGTTGCGGAGCCTTCTCTCATGCTCCAGATGCTCCAGGTCCAGCTCTGTTATCAGAAGCTCGTCTGACTCAAGCTTTGTGGAGGCAAGTGTTATGCCGTTCTCGCAGATCTGGTTGTTTCCGGAGAAGACCAGGTCTGTCGAGCTCTCGCCCTCACCTGCATCGGCATAGACATACGCGCAGATCAGTCTGGCGCTCTGTCCCTCTATGAGGTTGTATCTGTATGCAGCCTTTCCTGCGAACTCATCGCTTGCGCTGACATTCGCGATCACAGTCGCACCGTTGATGGCGTGGTTCACACTTGGCGGATTGGGAACCCAGAGATCCTCGCAGACCTCACATGCAAGACGGAAGTAAGGCATCTGGTTACATGTGAAGATCAGTTTTCCGCCCATGATGACCAACTGGTCTCCGAACTCGACTATCTCCTCGTTAGGGAGTGCCGGGCTGAACCATCTCTGCTCATAATACTCCAGATAGTTCGGAATGTTGATTTTGGGGACAATTCCCAAAACCTTGCCGGCAGAGGCAACCACGGCGCAGTTGTGTAGCTTTCCCCTGAGCTCTACCGGAGCACCGAAAACCACAACCATGTTCCTTGGAACCTTGGAGGCAATCCTTACGGCATTCTCCTGTGCGCTCTGAAGCAAAGCTTGCTGCAAAAACAGATCCTGGCAGGTATATCCTGTTACACAGAGCTCTGGAAGGACCAGCAGATGCACGCCCTCCTCGTGAGCCCGCCTGATCAGGGCAAGTATCTTATCGGCATTGTATTTGCAGTCCGCGACCCTGATTGAAGGGGTGGCTGTTGCTGTCTTTATGAATCCATGTCTCATTATCAGGTTCCTCCGTCAGAAGATTCTTGACGATTCATGACTTTCTTCGCTTTCTTGACGTTCTTAAGCCTCTTAAAGGTCTTCAAGCCTTATTCCTCTGGCGGTCACAGCTCTGACCAGGGCCTCTCCGATCATATCAGGTGTCATTGCCACCTCAACACCTGCAGCGCGGAGCGCAGAGATTTTTCCTGAGGCTGTACCCTTGCCGCCGCTGATTATGGCACCGGCATGACCCATACGTTTTCCCGGAGGCGCGCTCTGTCCGCCGATGAATGCTGCCACCGGTTTGTTCATTGTCCTGATGAAGTCCGCAGCCTCCTCTTCTCCGCTTCCACCGATCTCGCCGTTCATCACGACGGCAAGTGTGTCGGGATCAGCCTCAAAGGCCTTGAGGCAGTCAACGAAACCCGTTCCCCTTATGGGGTCACCGCCGATACCGACAACCGTTGACTGGCCTATGTTTCTGTCTGAGAGCTGTTTGACAGCCTCATATGTGAGAGTTCCTGAACGTGAGATGACTCCCACATGTCCCTTTCTGTGGATATAGCCCGGCATGATGCCTATCTTGCACTCATCCGGGGTAATGATTCCAGGACAGTTGGGACCTATCAGGCGGCTTTTGCTTCCGTCAAGGTAGTGACGGACCCTGGCCATGTCCAGTACAGGGATTCCCTCTGTAATGCACACAATGATCTCTATTCCCGCATCAATGGCCTCTAAGATGGAGTCTGCAGCAAATTTCGGGGGAACATATATGACTGAGGCATTCGCTCCGGTCTCCCTGACCGCATCAGAGACAGTGTTGAAAACAGGAACACCCAACAGTTTCTGCCCTGCTTTTCCCGGAGTCACACCTCCAACAATGGCCGTGCCGTACTCAAGCATCTTCTCCGTATGGAAGGCTCCCTGCCTGCCGGTGATGCCCTGCACTATCACCCTTGTATCCTTGTTCACATAGATGCTCATGCACGGCCTCCCTTTGCTGCCTCAATGGCCTTTCTGGCACCGTCAGCCATGTCAGAGGCTGAGATGATGGAAAGACCCGAGTCATTGATGATCTTTCTTCCGGCATCGACATTGGTGCCCTCAAGCCTGACGACTATGGGTATTGAGACACCCATCTCACGTGTGGCCTGGACAAGACCCTCGGCTATGATGTCACACTTCATGATTCCGCCGAATATGTTCACGAATATTGCGCGGACATTTCTGTCAGACAGAAGAATCTCAAATGCGGCCTTGACCCGTTCTGTTGTGGCGCTTCCGCCGACATCAAGGAAGTTCGCGGGATTTCCGCCGAAGTTCTTGATTATGTCCATGGTGGCCATGGCCAGTCCTGCTCCGTTGACCAGGCACCCGATATCCCCTTCAAGGGAGACATAGTTCAGGTCAGAGCAAGATGCCTTGTACTCCTTGGCATCCTCCTGGCTCACATCCCTGAGCTCCAGAATATCCGGATGCCTGAAAATGGCGTTGTCGTCAAAATTGATCTTGGCATCAAGGCAGAGGAGCCTGCTGTCCGTTGTCTTCACAAGCGGGTTGATCTCAATAAGTGAGCAGTCCTTCTCAAGATAGAGGCGAGTCATTGCCCCGAGCATGTGGATGAGCTGCTTCTGCATAAGGTCATCAAGCCCCAAGACCTCAGCTGCCCTGATTCCCTCATAGGTCTTGAAACCCTCTGTGACCGAGACAGGTATCTGGACAATGGCTTCAGGATTCTTTGCAGCAGTCTCCTCAATTTCTGTTCCACCTGCCGCTGAGACCACAATGACCAGACCTGCGTTGACACTGTCGGTGGTGAGACTGAGATAATATTCCTTCTCCACTTCCACTGCCGCTGCCACAAGCACGCTGCTTACAGGCCTGCCCTCAGGTCCCGTCTGCTTTGTGACCAGAGTCATCCCCAGCATCTTGGCTGCGATGTCCCTTGCCTCCTCAGGGCTTTTTGCCAGCTTGACTCCGCCCGCCTTACCCCTGCCTCCGGTATGAGCCTGGGCCTTGATGACACACGGGCACATAGAGGAGGCTATCTCATAGGCCTCTTCTGCGGTTCTTGCGACCTTGCCCTCGGGAACAGTTATCCCGAAGGTTGCAAGAAGCTCCTTTGCCTGATACTCATGTATCTTCATTTCTTATTCTCCTTGCTCCACTGCTCGGCAAGATTCTTTCCCTCGACAAGAGCCTTCATGTTGAGCTCCTCCGTTCCTTTGGGGACATGCATCAACACTGCCTTGGTGATTGTCTCATCGTCAGTAATCCCGACAAGAGAGTTGATGGCACCCACGGCCACTATGTTCGCGGTCTGAAGACGGCCTACCTTGTTCCTTGCAGTCTCAAGGATGGGAAGACTGACGACATTCTTTGCCTTAAAACCCTCGGGAACGGTCAGTGACGAGTCAATCATGACAAGACATGACTCATCGACCTCCGGGCCGTACTGGTCAAAGGAACTCTGTGTCAGAGCCATCAGGAAAGTCGGGTTCTGGACCTTGGTGAATCCGATGGGCGTATCGGAGATGAGAGTCTCCGCCTTGCATGATCCGCCTCTTGCCTCGGGTCCGTAGGCCTGGCTCTGTGCGGTATGCTTTCCTGAGAGAATCGCAGCCTCGGCCAGAATGACCGTGGCAAGAATCACACCCTGCCCGCCGCTTCCGGCAAGCCTAAGCTCCTGTCTATTCATTTGCTTCCCTCTCCTCATACAGTCTCTTGATCAGCTGCTCATAGGCATATGTGAATTCCTTGTACTGTGTCTGGTGCAGGATTCCCACAACAAGCTTGCCCCTGAGGTCCACCGGATCCATTGTGGCCGCCTTCTCTGCGGGTATCATGTTGTCGCGCTGCCACTTGAGCATGTCAACGGCACTGCCTTTCTTGTTCTTTCTTCCGTAGTAGGTCGGACAGACACTGGCAACATCAATCAGGGAGAAGCCCTTGTGCCTGATTCCCTCCTGGATGATGTTGATTGTCTGCTGGACATGGAACGCGCTTCCTCTGGCGGCGAACGATGCGCCTGCACCGTAAGCAAGACCTGCAATATCGAACGGTCTGTCCAGGTTGCCGTACGGGGCAGTTGTTCCCAGGGCTCCCTTAGGTGTTGTGGGTGAGTACTGACCGCCTGTCATGCCGTAGATGTTGTTGTTCATGACAATGACAGTGATTCCGATGTTCCTTCTTGCCGCATGGATCAGGTGGTTTCCGCCTATTGCGGAGATATCACCGTCTCCTGCAATCACTATGACCTCAAGTGTCGGATTGGCAAGCTTTATTCCTGTTGCGAACGCAATGGCCCTGCCGTGCGTGGTGTGGATGGTGTTGAAGTCCAGATAACCTGCGGCACGGGATGAGCATCCGATTCCTGAGACTATTATCGTGTTGTTCCTGCTCAGACCCAGGTTCTCAATTGCCTGGGCGACATCACGCATTATGATTCCGTTTCCGCATCCCGGGCACCAGATATGAGGAAGGTGCTCCGGACGCATATACTTGTAGATCAGATTTGACATCTGCCTGGTCTTGGGTTTCACATCAGCAGTGTTTACCATCTCATGCCTCCTCGATCTTTGCCAGTATCTCTGCGGGAGTGATCACGCTTCCGTTCCACTTGCCCACAAAGTCGATCTTGCAGTTGTCCTTGACCACACGCTCAACCTCAAGCACCATCTGCCCGTAGTTGTGCTCCGCGACAATTATCCTCTTGAGTTTTGAGGCAGCCTTCAGAAGCTCATTCTCCGGGAACGGCCAGACAGTCCTTGGCCTGAAGATTCCGACCTTGTAGCCCTTCTCCCTTGCCATCTCAACCGCGCTCTGGACCGCACGTGCGGTTCCTCCGTAGCAGAAGATTGCGGTATCGGCATCGTCCAGGTTTGTAGTAACAATGTCCTTGATGTAGTTGTAGTTGTCGGAGATCTTGTGCATCAGGCGGTTGATCATCTTCTCGGACTCCTCAACAGAGTTGGTCGGGAAGCCTGACTCATCATGGATGAGGCCTGTGATATTGTAGCGCTGCCCCATTCCGAACGGTGCCATCTCAGGAACCAGCTGACCCTTCTTCATGTGGTATGGGAGGCGCTTCGGATCCGGATACTTGACCGTGGGACGATCGATAATTGCAATTTCCTCAGGATCAGGGACAGACATGCCCTCCCTCAGATGTCCGATAATCTCATCCATCATCAGAAGCACAGGGGTCCTGAACTTCTCGGACAGGTTGAATGCCCTGACGGTGAGGTCGAATGCCTCCTTGACGGAAGACGGACAGAGGGCGATCACCGGATGGTCCCCGTGTGTGCCCCAGCGCGCCATCATCATGTCTCCCTGTGACGGGGATGTGGGCATTCCTGTGGAGGGTCCCATTCTCTGGACATCCACCACTACAAGCGGGATCTCCGCCAGCACGGCATAGCCCAGGTTCTCCTGCTTGAGAGAGAAGCCCGGTCCGCTAGTGGCAGTCATTGCCTTGACTCCTGCCACAGATGCGCCGATTGCACATGCTATTGAGGCAATCTCATCTTCCATCTGTATGAACTTTCCGCCCTCCTGAGGAAGCCTCAGGGCGCAGAGCTCTGCTATTTCTGTTGAAGGTGTGATGGGATATCCGGCATAAAGCCTCATTCCTGCGGCCAGTGCACCCTCGACACAGGCCTCATTTCCCTGCATCAGTACGACATCACCCATTGGTTCTTGGCCTCCTCATCATCCTTCTCATCAATGTAAATCGCATAATCCGGGCATCTGAGCTCACACATGCCGCAAAGCACGCAGTCGGTGCCCTCCTTCCTTCTGACTTTATCATCAACAACCTCAAGGGCCTCTTTAGGGCAGAATGCCGCGCAGATTCCGCAGCCCTTACACCAGGCAGAGTTGATGATAAGCGTTCTGGTGTCCTTCATTGCACAGACTCCTCCAGTTTAAAAACTCTATATGCAAGCTACCACCAGCAGAGTCTAAATTCAAGTATAAATTATTATTTTAGTTAGTCTGAGGTGCGTCCTGACTGGTTTCAAGAGCCTTCTCGTGCCTGCTCACCATGACGTTGTAGATAATAAGGCCGGCCAATCCGACAATAAACGTGGCCACCGTTATGATTATGCCCAGCGCATACTTCTTCTGCTCCAGAAAGTCACCGCTTATTGTGGATGTCACGATTGACGGAATGCGTCCCACGGAGCAGATGATGACCCATGTTCGGAGCCTTATCCCCGTAAGACCGGCATAGTAGTTGAGAGCGTCTTTCGGAGTTCCGGGAATCATGTAGATGATGGCAAGCGACACATCACGCCTCTTGGACTCCCTGAGGAACCTCATCTTGTCTATCTTTTCCTGCTTGAAGAATATGCGCACTATGGACATGCCGAACTTCTTGACCAGATAAAACACAATCATGCTGCCTATGGTGATTCCGATTGTGCAGAGCAGAAGGCCTTCCCATGTCCCGAACGCATAGCCTGCGGCAAGCTCGAAGGGCTCTCCCGGAATGACTGCGACTACAACCTTGATGACCTCCATTCCCACGAATGCGGCCTTGCCCCAGAAACCGTATCTGGCCACCCATTGCCTGAAACGTTCGGGCTCTGAGATGAATCTGACAAGGGGAACTCCGACGAAGATTATGACAAGAGCCATGAATACAACGGCAAATACCATTGAGATGATGGCAATCTTCTTCTGCTGTTTCTCAGAGAGTTCCTTCTGCTTGATCTGCGGTTTCCTGATCTGTGGCATAACGCGCCTAAAATTAGATTGTTTAGCAACATAATGTCAAGTGCAGACCACTGTTTCTAAAATCTGTTAAATGCTATCATTTGGCCATGGCACCCAAACGCATCGTATTCACAGCACTTTTTGCAGCCCTGACCGCGGCATGCGGATTCATATCCATCCCGGTCCCGGGCACTCCGCTTCCCATAGTGCTCCAGAACATAATGGTGGTGCTTGACGGCCTGTTGCTCGGACCGGTCTTCGGAGCAGTCAGCGTCGTTATCTTCATTCTGGCGGGAATCATCGGGCTTCCGGTCTTCTCCGGAGGGACAGCGGGAATTGCACGCATCATGGGGCCAACCGGAGGCTTCATCATCGGTTATGCCATCTCCGCCCTTGTGGCTGGCTTGATCTCAGGCCGTCCGGCCGTCGGAAAGAAGACCTCCGTGCTCAGGCTCTCAATTGCCTCTGTCTGCGGCTTTGCGGTCATGTACATTCCAGGGGTGATCCATTTCATGCATAGCCTGGACAAGACATTCCATGAGACTCTCGCATTGTGTGTGACCCCGTATCTTCCGGGAGACATCATCAAGATAATCATCTCTGTTCTGATCTGCATTCCGCTCAGAAAGACAGTCGCCACGTTCGTATTCCAGGAAGAGGTGACAGAATGATCAGGGCAAACGGCATCTGCAAGTACTTCAGACAGCCCGACGGTACAGTTCTCAAGGCATTGGAAAGCATTGACCTCGAGATCCGCGACGGTGAGCTTTTGGTGATTGCAGGAGAGAACGGCTCGGGAAAAAGCCTTCTGATGAGAATCCTTGCCTCTTTGGAGAAGCCGTCCAAGGGAACCGTTCAGGCAGACGGTGAGATAGGACTTGTCTTTCAGGATGCAGACTCGC
>JAFZUN010000047.1 GCA_017618315.1 Spirochaetales bacterium | reverse complement strand
CCGTAAGGATTGGTGCAGTTTCCGGTTTTGCTTGACTCTGTCAGAGGCATCTCATTGTCACCGGAATAAACCGTGGCGCTTGAGGAGAAAACCAGATTGTGCACACCATGTGCCCTCATGACCTTGCAAAGGACCATAGAGGCATCAAGGTTGTTGGAGAAATACTCAAGGGGTTTCCGTACGCTCTCACCCACTGCCTTCAGACCTGCGAAGTGAATCACGCTGTCTATCGGATACTTTGTGAAAACCGCATCCAGGGCCTTTTCATCACAGACATCTGCTTTCACGAATTCAGAACGTTTTCCGGTGATCTGCCTCACACGGTCAAGCGATTTCTCATGGCTGTTCGCGAGATTGTCAACAACCACAACATCATAGCCCGCATCAATCAGCTCAACGCATGCGTGACTGCCGATGAAACCCGCTCCACCAGTTACCAGAATCATAAAACACCTCTCAAAACAATGCTCTATCTTGTATCAATCAATGTAAAAAATACATTGAAAGATTTATTTCATGCTATTGTTATGGCACCTCTTAAAAAAGTTGAACCAATGCGTGAATTATTATATCATATTGTCTGAATATGGACGAGTACGTTTTGAATCCGGAATTGAAACACCTTCTCAAGAAGCGTGCCAGACTGGGCATAGGCGATGTCACCGCAGCAAATGAGGCGGACATTGAGGCCTATAACAGGTCGGATTTCAAACAGTCTGCCTTCAGGAGTCTTTACAGGCCAAAGACCAGAAACATCATTTCGCGGACATTCATAATCCCTGTTACCGACGGTGCCATCACAGGCTATCTCTTTGAGAAGGTGAAGGACAAGGCAATCTCTGGTCAGAACTCCCTGATAATACTCTTCCATGACGGCGGATGGATGCTCGGCAACATGCGCAAATGCAATGCCGTCTGCAGCAACATCTGCGATTTCACAGGCGCATCGGTTCTGGCAATCGATTACAGGCTCGCACCCCAGTTCAAGTTCCCCATCCCGTTGGAGGATTGTTACCAGGCCTTCATATGGGCGGCACAGGGAGCACGCTACTGGAAGGTAGACCCTGACAAGATCTATGTCATGGGAAACTGCGCAGGCGGAAACCTTGCCTCAAGTGTGTGCAGGCTGGCAAGAGACCGAAAAGGACCCAAGATCGCAGGCCAGATCCTCTTCTCTCCCGTCACTGACGGAAGAATGAGGACAGAGAGCGTTGAGAAATACAAGGATTGCCCTACCCTGACCCAGAAAGTCATGTCATTCTACATCCAGAACTACTCCAGGGAGCCCAAGGACATACTGGATCCGTTGTTCTCACCGCTTTTGGCGAAGGATCACTCAAGACTTCCGGAGACCCTGATAATCTGCGGTGAATATGACCCGCTTCTGGATGACTCCCAGCTTTATGCCCAGGCGCTTTCCAGCGCTGACACCCCGGCCAAGTGCCTTGTCTGCAAGGGAATGATCCACAGTTTCATCGATTTCCCGGAACTTGAGGCATGGAAGGACTGCATGTATGCGGTTGCCACTTTCATTGGCGGAAGAGCAGTCTCAGGAATTGAGATCCTGTCAAAGAGCGACAGGATCAAGCTTGAGCGCAGACCTCATCTGATTGTGCAGTAATGCCGTGAATTGAATCAGCCGCGGATCTTCTTCTCCGGGACACTTCCGATCAAAAGCCCGATTGACTCCATCTTGAAGAGCAATTTCTTGTTTCCGCTTGCGGAGAAATAGCAGTACCAGCAGTTTTCGTCGGCCTTGTAGTGGACATCGCAGCCCATGATATATGAGCTTGCCCAGCCGCGCTCGGACGGCACAAGGATGGGTTCATTGCTGCATCGCTCCCACTGGTAGCCGTCATAGCTCTTCAGAAGAAGCATGCATGAGCTTGTGCGCCTCTTCTCGGAATCCCAGAACACGGGACACTGGAATGCGTACAGCACATCGCCGCATGGAACCACACGGATGCTGCCACAACCCAGGTTTGACCAGCGGTCATCAGGAATCGGCTCAAGTATGGGCCGTTCCGGCTTGTTGAGCTTATATGGTCCGTTCAGGGATGTCGATGAGACTGAACCGAAATACCTTGAGACCTTCTGGCCTGTGTCGGGCAGAACAAGATGAGAGGCCCCGAAGTAGAGCCTGTACTCATCTCCTGCCTTGATCAGCTGGGGTCTTGAGATGCGCGGATAACGCAGATAATCTCCCGCGAACGGAATTGTGCGTCCGTCCAGAAGCAGCCTTGGCTTGCTCCATGTCACAAGGTCTGTCGAGGATCGCATCTCTATGGTCGAATAGCCCTCTCGCTTGCCCTCGCCTGTCCTTCTGCTCACAAACGGTATGTTGCGGTCATGCTTCTCATAGATCAGGTAGTAGTTCTCGTCCTCAGTGAAGATGAAAGGTGAATGGCCGCGGAGCTCTATCATCCTCCTTGGCTCCCATGCTATGCCGCTTGTGGATGTGAAGTGATGCAGCCCTATCCAGGAATGGAAAAACATGTGCCACTTGCCGTCGCAGCTCTGCTCGGGAAGCAGTATCTGAGGATCACAGAACTTGGGTATGTATTCTTTTCCTACCAGCAGAGGCTCGTCGCTGAACGGGAACCACCTGCACTTCTCAAGTGCCTGCACGCTCACCCCTTCATGCTGGACATGTCATCATCTTCGGCTGCCGGTCTTTTCTTTCTTCTCGGCGTGATGAGCGGCGCGAACTTCTTCTCAACATCAACACGCTTGGCATACCACTTCACCATTCTGCTGTAGATGAACCAGGCAAGTCCGATTGAGCCGAGGAATATAACCACAAGCCAGACCTGGTTTGCTGTTGTGCTCTCCGGATCACCGAACCTTGCAAGGAGAACATAACCCACGATCATGAAGACCATCATCAGCAGCAGGTTTATGATTGTGGCAATCAGCACGAATATTGCCGTGTTTCTCTTTTTCTTTGACTCTTCTTTCATTTTTTCTTCTCCTTGGTGAAGATCACTGAGACAGCAAACAGGATCACGAAGATCACAACAAAGCTGTCGCTCAGGTTGAAGGTGGGCCAGCGTTCCATGCCAAAGATACCATAGAACTTCACGCTTATGAAGTCCACGACACCCTCATTGAACCGGAAGATCCTGTCCACCAGAGTACCGAAACCACCGCCTGCAATCCCGGCGACAAACCACTTCTGCGTGTTTGTCAGCAGGTTTTTCTTTGACGCAATCAGATAGCACATGAAGCACATCAGCGCAAGCGGGAGGATTACAAACAGCAGGATCCTAAGGAACAAGGAGCTGTCAGCACCCAGACTGAACGCAACTCCTGTGTTGCGGACATGGCAGATAATCAGGAAATCTCCGAAAAGACGGGCTCCAATTGTGTTCAGGGGAATGTACTTTATGACCAGGAACTTCGAGAACTGGTCAACCGCCACAAGAACGGCGGTAAGAATAAACGGCAGAAAACGTTTTGCTTCCTTCATGGGCAGAATATTATTACAAACCAAGCGGTATATCAATAAAACATGTCTCAAAGCCGAATTCTCGCCTGACAAGATCCATCACGGCCTTCACGCCGAACGTCTCCGTCTCGTAGTGCCCCAGACACAACATGCTCATATCGGCCTCGTTGCAGTCATTAATTGTCGTGTAACTGCTCTCTCCTGTTATCAACAAATCCAGACCTTCATCCATCGCCTGATAGACATCCATGGCCCCGCCTCCTGAGACAATACCGACCGAGCGGAACTTCCTCTGAGCGCAGTTCAGTGCAAAATTGGTACCGTTCTCCCTTATCTGAAGAAGGCTTATGATTTGCCGGGCATCTAACGGTTCAGTGAACACGCCTTTCACGCCCACGTAGACACCGTGGTAAAGGCTGAACGGCTGGATTTCCTGAAGATTGAGCTTTTGAGCCATCCGGGCATTGTTGCCGTAAACCATATGCGCATCCAGCGGGAGGTGACATCCGAACAACGCCAGATTGTTGTCCAAAAGCGTCTTGACCCTCGTGTAATGACGGCCTGTAACGGTTAGGGAGCGGCTCCAGAACATGCCATGATGCACAAACAGGACATCTGCTTTCTGTTCTACGGCGGCTTTTATGGTTGCAAGGCTTGCATCCACGGCAAAGGCAACCTTGTGTATTTCCACATTCAGGTCTCCTACCTGAAGACCGTTCTGAGAGGAATCCGCCCCGTCAAATCTCCTTATGTCCAGGATCTCCGTCATCTTGTCTGTGAATTCTCTGAGCTTCATGCCCAAAGTATAACACTTGTAACAGTTTGTTGACATGGTATTTCTTAGTACCTAATAATAATTGCCATGAGAAACGAAGAGCTCAGCGCAACACAGGCGCAATTCACATATGACATAGACAGGATCGCCAAACTCCGCAAGAACTGCAGCAAGGCGGGAATCATCGGACAACCCCGTGCCATGAAAGCCCTTCAGATGGGCATGAACGTCAATACTAGAGGCTACAACATCTACATCAGCGGAGAAGACGGAACCGGCAGACACTCCGCAGTCAGGGAGATTGCCTCCTGTATCACCGCATCCCGCCCGGTGCTGGATGTAATGTACTGCTACAACTTCAAGCGCCCGCAGAGCCCGTTTCTGATCACCCTCCCTTCTCCCGGAGGCTCACAGCTGAAGATGAAGATGGAGCACCTTGCTCTTCTCGTGCAATCCAGCGAATGGGAAGAAGCATCAAATGCCCTTGGAAAAATCCGCGAGACATCTGAGCCCGGAACACTTCTTGACCAGTACCTCATTCAGGTACGTGAGGCAATCCGCGCCAATGTGCCAGAGGCGGACAAATACCGAATCAACCTTGTCTGCGACAATGCAGGCCATGACAGGTGCGCACTGATAGAGGAATACCATCCCACACATACGAACCTTTTCGGCCAGATTACGGGAACAAGCGGCTTCGAGCATCTGCGCCTCACATCCGGATCCATTCTGGATGCATCTGGCGGCTTCTTTGTCGTGCGTGCGGACAAGGTTCTGGAACAGGATGGCCTTTGGGAGAGCATCAAGCTCTATGCGGAAAGCTCAAGCTTCATAGTGCGAGGCAGCAATGACCATGACATACCGTTCATAAGACCCGTCACCTCCGCAACAGGGACAAAGCTGATTCTGATTGGAAGCGATGAGCTTTACGACAACCTCTGCGAGAAGGATGACGAATTCCTCCGACTGTTCAAGGTCTCTGCGGAATTTGATTTCTCAATGCCTGCCTCTGATGAGAACATCAGCGGAACAATAGCCTATCTTCTGAACATCGTACGCAAAAACAATCTCAAGGATATCTCTGATTCCGCAATCTGCCAGCTTCTGGTCTACAGTTCCTGGTACGCGGAGATGCGTGACGAGCTTACCACCAAGCTATCCTTCCTGGGGGATCTTCTGGCAGAGGCAGACTATGTTGCCCAACGTGAGGGACTGTCAGAGATTGACGCAAATTGCATAACACGCGCAATGGAGGAAAGGGATTTCGCCAACAGTCTTACCGAGGAGAAGATAAACCAGGAAATTCAGAACGGAGAGATGGTCATATCTCTTGAAGGATCAAAGACCGGTGTGATCAACGGCCTTGCGGTCATGGACAGGGGCCTTGCATCGTTTGGAACCCCCACCGTCATATCGGTTTCCGTGGCACCGGGATCCGAGGGAATTGTTAATATCGAGCATGAGGCGGGTCTTTCGGGAGAAATCCACGACAAGGGCCTTCTGATACTGCAGGGTTATCTCAGAAAGCAATATGCAAGGACCTTCCCGCTCTCAGTTTATGCGGGAATCTGCTTTGAGCAGTCCTATGCTGAGGTTGACGGAGACAGCGCCTCATCTGCAGAGCTCTTCGCGCTGCTTTCGGCAATCGGCGAGATTCCGGTGCGTCAGGACATAGCGGTCACCGGATCCGTAAACCAGCTAGGAGACATCCAGCCGGTGGGCGGGATAAACGAGAAGATCACGGGCTTCTTCACAATCTGCAACCTGATGGGTCTGACAGGTCGCCAGGGTGTGATAATCCCCAGGCAGAACATAAAGACACTGATCCTGCCGGATAAGGTCATCTCTGCCATAGAGGCAGGCAAGTTTCATATCTACCCCATCTCCACCATTGACGAGGGAATGGAGATCCTGACCCTGCGCCAGAGCGGAAAACGCAACGTCAAGGGAAACTTTCCGCCGGATACCATAAACCACACAATAGAGCAGAGGCTCAAGAAACTGTACGAGCTCTCAAAACCGAATTAAGTGCAAAAAAAGCCCGGAAATAACTCCGGGCTAATTTGTTGTTATATATTCAAGACTCGAGTCTCATCAGCTGTTGGGCCAACAGCTTAGTCTTGAGGGATTTCAAGAAGCCAGCGAGGGACAGTACTATCTGTACGGCCCGAGCGCAGCTCCGCCGAAATCACCGCGAATCAGCTGTTGGTGAAGCGGTTATCCCAGTCGGACTCTTTCTTCCGTCTCTCGGCTTCCTCTGCCGACTCGGCCTTGGCCTGCTCGTTTACATAATCCTCGGGCTCGGGATTGTAGTAATAGGTCTTGCCACGTCTGTTGGACTTCCCGTTTTCTCTGCGTCCGTCCTTCTTTCCGTCGCGGTAGCCTCTCTCATAGTTGTCATCCTCATACGGATTGACAGGGAGAATCAGTCCCAGAATGAAATAAATCACAAGACATGGTGCAATCGCTGTGAAGATGGCAATGAGCACGACAATCAGCCTGATTGTGTCAACCGGATAGTCTCTCCACTCGGCGATGCCCTTGCAAACACCCAAAATCTCACCGTTCCTTGATCTGTAAAGTCTTCTTGTAGCCATAGTTTTTTCCTCTTATCTCAAATCGGTCTTAACCGTTCATATTCTTCTTGAGCTGCTCAAGCTCGCTCTCAATCTCTTCCTGCTCCTCAAGGTCCTTGAACTTTGTCTCTGTATCCTTGTTCTCTGAACCCTGGTTCTTTCGCTCGCTCATCTTGTCGATGTGCTCCTCCATTTTGTTGAAGCGGTCAACAGGATCGGCATCCTTGTTCTTGCTGCTCCAGTTATAGGTGTATGTGTAAGATCCGGATGAGCTGCGTCTTTCCTCCGCTTCCCTGGCGGCCTGCTCGCGCATTGCCTTGAACTTGGCCTTTGCGCCCTCAAGTTTCTCCTCCAGCTTCGCGATGTCATCCTTGTACTTCTTCACAAGCTGGTCATAACGCTCGCTTTCCGCCTTAAGCTTCTCAAGCTCGGCTGAAAGCCTCTTCTTCTCCAGAAGTGCCTCGCGGGCCAGGTCATCATGACCTCTGGAAATTGCGAGCTCTGCTCTCTTCTGCCAGCGGTCAACCAGTCCCTCAAGCTCCAAGACCTTGCGCTTTGCGGTGTTTTCAGCTCCGATTGCGGCAGCGCAGTTTGTCTTGATCTCGATGATGGTGTCTTCCATCTCATTGATCATCAGCTTCACCATCTTCTCAGGATCCTCTGCGTGATCAAGAAGGGAATTGATGTTTGAATTGATTATGTCCATGAACCTTGAAAAAACTCCCATAGTCCAATCTCCTTAATCCTTGGTATTATGTCCGCCCTTTAGCGGTCACACAAGAGTAATAGCAAAGAGCGTGCCAAGTGGCACAATCAGCTTGCAGCCGCATGCTTTGAACCGATCATAAGCAGACCCTGATGTTTATCATGTATACTTAAATGCATGTTTTTCAGGGGTAAAAGTATACATTGTTTACTTTGTTACCCAAAAAGCCGGGAAAAAGTATACATCACAAGAATCGGAAAGACAAACTCCATTGCAAAGGGTACTGGTAATTATAACCAAAATATGGTAAATTTTACCACATGAGTAGCTACAACGACAGTTACATAGGTGAATCAGAGGTTTTCCTGGACTTCCAGCAGCGCATCGCCGATGCCGCGGCCGTTGACAGGAGCGTCCTTGTCATAGGAGAGCGTGGAAGCGGAAAGGAGATGGCGGCCAGCAGGCTCCATTACCTGTCAAAACGATGGCAGAAAAACCTTGTGACAGTCAACTGCGCTGCCCTTGCACCCACGCTGATAGAAAGCGAGCTGTTCGGATATGAGCAGGGAGCCTTCACAGGTGCCAACAAGACAAGAAAAGGCCGTTTTGAGGAGGCCCAGGGCGGAACACTGTTCCTGGATGAGATAGGAAACATCCCCATGCAGGTTCAGGAGAAAATTCTCAGGGTCGTGGAATACGGCACTTATGAGCGTGTGGGATCATCCGTCACACATGAAGCCGATGTCAGAATCATAGGCGCCACAAACGCAGACCTGAAACAGATGTGCAAGGAAGGAAAATTCAAGGAAGACCTTCTGGACAGACTGAGCTTTGAGGTGGTGTTCATTCCCCCTCTCCGCGAGCGGGGCGATGACATTCTGCTCTTGGCAAACTATTTTGCCCAAAGGATGGCCATGGAGTGCGGCCAGGACATTCCGGTCTTCACCGAAGATGTCCAGCAGATGCTCAAGACCTACAGCTGGCCCGGAAATGTGCGTGAGCTGAAGAACACAATAGAGCGTGCCGTCTACAGAAGCAAAGGGGACATCATCTCCTCCATAGTGCTGGATCCCTTCAGGAACCCTTACACCTATGAAACAAACGATGTCCCCGGCGGCATTTCCAATGCCGGAAAAGTGTTGGAAGTTGAAAAAACCGATATGTCCGAATCAGATCAGGCAGGCAAGAAGGAGTTTTCTTTTGACAGCCTTCCCCTTGACAGCCTTGATCAGACCAAGGATGCTCTTGAAGCAAACTTTGTACAGCGTGCCCTTAAGCAGGCACAGGGCAATCAGCGTGAAGCCGCAAAGCTCATGAAGATCACCTATG
>JAFZUN010000352.1 GCA_017618315.1 Spirochaetales bacterium | reverse complement strand
TATTGCGTCAATGATAGTGGGCATATTTTCACTATACGACAACACATAGAAACATCGCAAAAGGTTTTTTCTGTTGTTTTTCATGAGAAATGGCAAGGCGCTCATGATCGCCTAAAAAAGGCATAAAAAAACCCTGTCCGAAACAGGACAGGGCATTATGATGAGTGAAAATCCGTCAGACGTTGGGATACCATCCGTCAAAAGTGACTCCGGCGGCAATTGCCTCTTCGATAGCAGGCTGGACATCCGCATCATCATCAAACTTGATCTTGACATCGTTCGGATCCGGTTTGAATGAGATCTCGTTGGGGAGTCTTCCGTCAGAATCCGGTGTCAGGAGGTCGAGTTCAGGAACAATCATCTCTGTTCCGTCTTCAAATACAAGTTTTACCTCATAGCTTTCTGCAACTGGTCTGATAACGAATCCCTTCGGATAAACCTTGACCTTTCCAGCTGTCCAGAGATTGCCATCCATACCGAAACCCGGAATGATGTTCTGGTAGAGCTCCTCAGATCCTGTAGGATAAAGATAAAGACCTGTGATAGTCTTCTCTGATTTGTTCTTGAACTCGAGTCCGAGGTTCACATACTCAACCGCCGGCCCCTGAGCCTTTGTCTGGCAGCTTGTCAGAACAGCACAACCTACAACAATCAGGGCAACAAGCATGATCAAAACGCTTTTCTTCATGTTTTTCTCCTTTTATTCAAGCAGGCAACGCCCACCGTATCCAAATTATACAACAGCAACGTCAACGACGCGAGCTGTATTTCTCCATTCTCAACTCCCTCGTCTTACTGCGCCTGCGGTAGACCACCTGAGAGGCAACCGTGCCCAGCAACGCTGAAAGCAACATGGGAATGCCGACAATCGCCAGGAACAGGCCGTACTCAGTTGCCCAGTCCGACTTGTCCACCGTGAAAACCATGGTCACGAACATGATCAGGTCGATGACGCACAGCCAGGTGAATGCCGCAGGCACCATGTTCATCCTCTCCTTGAAGGCGAATGAGAGCGCCACGCATGGAATACAGCCAACCACAGCCGGGATGGTGTATTCCACTATGTTCCTCACCACAACAGGACTTTTCTGAAGTGCCATCTCAAGCGGCTCCAGAAGCAGCCAGTAAGAGATGAGGAACACCACAATGAAAAGGAGCGAAAGGCTGAAGGAATAGATCAGGATTGTGCTCTTTGGCTTGCCCTCCTCCGTCAGGAAGACAACCCTGCAGATATGATCTATTTTCCTCTGAAAGCTGCTGCGCTCCTTTGCCATATATTCCTTCTCTCAGAAGCGCTTACTTCGCAAGGCTTCTCCAGTACTTCCAGTAGGCCGTGACATTCGGATAGGTATCATATATCTTGTCGAAGTCGGGCTCTGTGAGCTTGACCTCATCCACAGTCTTTCCGTTCTTCTCAAAGGTCACATCATCACGCACTGACCAGGTTCCACGCTTATCGAATGCAGTGTAGCAGCCGCTCTTGCCGTCCTCGCCACCCATGCAGTACATGATGTAAAGACGTGCGCCGGCGGGGTTGTCAGTGCCGTTGACAATGTATGAGTATGAGCAGGCCTTGAATGCTGTATAAGGCTCAAGACCAATGACCCAAGCGATATTCATGCCCATGTCTGCATTGTCCAGCTTGCTGGCTGAGGTCAGACCAAGAGTCGGTCCGTTGATGCTCTGGTCAACAGCATCCACGACACCGTCTCCGTCATTGAGCTCTGTCATCTTCATCTGGGTGAAGCGGTAGAAGAGCTCCACTCCTGCGTTGTTTTCCGGAAGCTCCATAATGCCCGGAACATTCTTGAGCTTTGATGTGTATGTGTACTCAAGCTTCTTTCCGTACTGGGCCTCATATTGCTTCTCAAGAAGATCTGCATCGATAATCAGCTGGCACCAAAGGCTTGCATATGACGGGCCAGTGATGTCCTTGGTGAAGATGGTCCAGAACTGATGGTTCACACCATCCTTGCCGACATAGCTGCCTGTTTCTGGATCATAGCCCTGAACAATGTCCCACCAGCTCTTGATCGGGGCACCGTTCGGATACATCTTGGTGTTGTAGTACCACGGATTGAATGTGGCATAAAGTGGAAGACCGAACTCCAGAAGGCTCGGGTCAATATGCTTTGTGATGACCTCAGGTCTGTAGATGCTGATGTAGTCATAGAGAACCAGCTCGTGGTATATCTCACCGCTGTTGTCCTTGACCTGCATGACATCGGCATTGACGTTACCTGTGTCGCACTCCATCTCGATCTTTGCGGCGACAGTGTCGTTGTCGCATGAGATGTACTCGATCTTGTCCTTCAGCTCGGGGAAGGCAGTCTTGAACCTTCTGATTGCGGAGGACGCGTCGGTTGTGGTGGCATAAACCTTGATGACCCCTGTCTCCTGCTTGGCAAGCTCGTAGAGCTCGTCCCATGAGAGGGAGTCATAGTCGATATCGGATGCAACACCTTTGCCCTTCTTCTCATCATCTCCGCCTGCGAAAACTGCGCAGGTGAAGACCAGCATGAGCAGCAATATGGAAACAATAATCTTTGTTGTCTTCATTTCTGTCTCCTATCAGTCATTTCATTATATCACACATTCAGACAGACAGGCTCAATCATCAATTCCCGCGTGGTGCTTGACCTTGGCGAACTTGATAAGTCTTCCTGTCTCCTTATTATACACGTTCATCCTGGACGGATGCAGCACCACATAGACCTCCTGGTTCATGTCATACTCTACCAGTCCGATCTGCTTGGCCAAGAAGTCGATTCCGCCTACTGTGAGCGTTACCAGTGACTCGGATCCGGCAGGCTGTGAGGCATAGACCTCGGCCTTGATTGTGTTCTTGTGCTGCGGGTCC
>JAFZUN010000351.1 GCA_017618315.1 Spirochaetales bacterium | reverse complement strand
ATGTCCAGATCAAGACCTCCGTTGTTATGCTGGGCACACAGAGCTATCTCAAGATACTCCTTCTCAAGGTCAACACCCTTGTCCTTATAGAAGTCCACAGCTGGCTGGTTCATGACACGCAATCTTTCAATCGGTGTCTTAATTAGTGCATTAGCCTTTGAAATATACTGGTATGCCTCGGGTTTCAGACCATCAAAACTGAATCTGCCGCCAACCGGATCATGAATGAAATCCAGGAACACACGCCTGCCCTTGCAGCTCTCCAGATAAACCAGAATGTCTATGATTGAACTTCCGCCCTCCACCTTGCGCACGTCAAACGGCCACTGGTAGCCCTTGAGGAACACGTTGGAAAGCATCTCCTCCGGAGACTTGAAGAAGTCCATCAGGAACTCCCTCTCGTCTTTTCCGTCCTTGTCCGTGGAGACGAATCTGGGCAACGCCTGCATGTAGGTCCCGCTGACGTTCCATCTGGGATTCACAGAAGCAAGGCCGAACTGCCACTCAGTCAGGTTCCGGCCTTTCACACCGGCCTCAAAGGCTATGCCGGAAGACCCGTGCTGGCTCTGGGGATAGACACTGTCGGCATACATTCCCGCAGGTCCGCCTGTGGCATAGACAACCGAATCAGAATCAATGACCACAAAATGAGGTCTGTCCGTCCTGTTCGTGTCAAGGCAGATCAGACCGTAGCATCTTTTTCCGTCTGATATGAGCTTTATGACCTGCAGATGATCTCTGAACGGAACTCCCAGTTGCTCTGCTTCCTTTTCAAGGGCGCGTGTCATCTCCCTGGATGTGTACGGGCCTATGGATGTTGCTCGGGTTCGCGGATCATGGTCTGTTTTGTATCCGACATACTCGCCGAAGCGGTTTGTGGGAAACGGCAGGCCAAGCTCTGCAAGCCTGAGAAAACACCTGGAGCTCAATGCAGCCTCACAGAGTGCAATGTCTCCGTCAACAGCCTTTCCATCAAACAGAGTCCTGGCCATCTCATAGACACTGTCCGCACCGTCACCGCTTAATGTGAGCTTATAGTATGTCTGCTTGTCGCTTCCCGTGTTGCGGCTGGTGCCTCCCAGCCTGTTCTCGCTGATAAGCAGAATATCATCTTTCCCCAGATGTTTTAGGCGGCAGGCCGTATTGTAGCCTGCGGCTCCGGTTCCGACAATGCATGTGCCTGTTCTTATTCTCTCGACCTCATAGGCCATGTTGCTCATCTAGAGTCTCCTTATGTGGAAGCCCCCGTCCACATCAATGTAGTTTCCGGTGGTGTACATGAACTTGTCTGATGCAAGGGCGCTGACCGCATTTGCCACATCCTCAGGCTTTCCCCAGCGTGCAATCGGGAACACTCCCTCATCAATGAGCTTGTTGTATTTGCCATGGACCGTGCTTGTCATGTCAGTGTCAATCACTCCCGGCCTTACCTCATGAACCAGAATGCCCTCCGGGGCAAGCCTGTCTGCATATAGGGTGGTGAGCATTGAGATGCCTGCCTTAGACACGCAATACTCTCCACGGTTGACCGAAGAGACTACCGATGAGCAGGACGAGATGTTGATGATCACACCTTTTCTTCCATCCATAGGCTCCTGGCTTATCATCTGCCTTGCCACAGCCTGGGTGAGGAACATGTTGCCCTTGGTGTTGATTCCCACGACCCTGTCAAATGACTCCTCCGTCATCTCCAGAAGATCTGCCCTCTGAAGCGGTGCGACTCCCGCGTTGTTCACAAGGACATCTATTCTTCCGAAGAGAGACACGGCCTCGGATACGATTCTGAGCCTGTCATCATGTTTTGAGATGTCTGCCTGGACATAGCCCACGGTAATACCCTCATTCTCAAGACCCTCAATGGCAGATGCGTTCTTTTCCCTGGAACCTGTGGCAACCATGACCACGTTCATACCGTCAAGACCAAGCTGCCTAGCTATGGCCAGACCTATTCCCCTGCTTGCGCCTGTTACAAGTGCTGTCCTCTTCATGACCTGTGCTCCCTTTCAACCGCCTCTGCGTTGAATTTCTTGTAAATCGGCATATAGACCTTGCTGTTTCTGATCACACACCCCGTGGTTCCGTGGTCACGCATTATCTGCGTGCAGAGTGAGCATGTTATGCAGCACTTGTTCGGATCCATGGCACCCTTCTTCAGCACATCAGCAGGTGCATCCGGATATGCGAAGCTCTCACGTCCCAAGCCCACAAAGCGGCAGCGTCCGGCTTTGATGTTCGCAGCTGCAGCATAAGGCAGGAAGTTTCTGAGCCAGCTGTAGCCGTTTCCCACCACAGGAACATCGCCTGCGGCCTCCTGGACCACGCTTGTCAGATAGAAGAGCCTCTGGATGCTCTCAAGAGGATGCTCCTCGGGTGTAGGAATGCCATAGCTTGACTTGTCAAACGGCCTTGTGACCTGCGGGTAAATGTAATACGGGTTTCCACCCGAGTTGGACAGAAGGCCAACACCCTCCTTAACCATGTCCTTCACAAGACGTACCGGCTCTGAGGGATCAAACTTCCACATATCGTTTTTGTCACATCCGAATCCGTTCGGTTACGGGTGGGCATAGAACACGTTGAAGCGGCTTGCGATTATGTAGTCATCAACTGTTGCCTTTCTGACCTCGCGGATCACGGTCAGAAACAGGCGGCTT
>JAFZUN010000350.1 GCA_017618315.1 Spirochaetales bacterium | reverse complement strand
TAAGCTGCTCAAGAAGTGCTCTGTTCTGTAGTGTCATTGTGTTTCTCCTTACGCTTCTCTGTCCTGAAACCGATTGTCAGACGGGTGTCCTCATACGGTCCTAGTGAGAGCTTTTTCTTAATTTTCAATTGAGTATACTCATAAAATGACTTGTCTCCAAGCCACGTGCGGGTCTTTTGCCTGAAATCAGCCCTGCTTACATCCGCGTCCTCACCGAGCACGACTGATATGCTGAACGGACAGGCCTTGTCAGAGACCATCAGGCTCTGAGTGAATGCAGATTCGCCGTCAGCAATAATGCCTTCCGGACAGCTGACATCACTCTCACACGGTAGAGCGATGTTGATGGTGTTCAGGTATGTGAAGTTGCTGAGTTTTGTGTCCGAGAGATTCTCTATCTCAATCTCCACAATCACTGTGGACTGCCTGAACTTGTACCTCTTTGTGAGGTTGACTGGAATCTTGCCAAGCATCAGAGACGGAGCCTTTGCAAAGAAATCGGTACGCTTCTTGTCAAGCGATGTGACCTCATAGGGCTTGGCCGCAAGTCTCATCTCCTTGTTCGTGCGCTCATCAATAAAGGAATCCGCAAACAGTCCGTCACCGCTATGGAATGCAAGGTCACACAACGCGGATGAGATGATGAAACGGCTCAGTACTGCGCCTCTGTGGCTGAGATATGCGATGTTTGTCTTTCCGACGATGAGTGACTCCGGGAACCTGTCAAAATCAATGTCGGTCTCCTCCGGAATGACTATGTTGGAAACCTTGGACAGCGCGACCTCCATCTCACATGAGTACTTGTTCACGCTTCTTGCAATTGACGGGTTATTGCACTCATTGGGGAAATAGAGGCTTGAGGAACTGGCCTTCATCAGAATCTGCTCGATGCTCTTGCGGTCCTCTATGCTTCTCTTGCTGTCTCTGACAATATCCCTGAGCATGTTCACAATCCCGTAGTTCCTGGAGAACTTGGGACTGTCATAGATAAGCTGGTTTATGGATGTGAGCTTTCCAATGGAGAAATCACGCCCATAGATTCCGCTTGGAAGATAATGTGTGCGTGCCACCTCATTATTTGAGAGATACAGGCCCGGCAAAGTGCATTTGGCCCCCAGTGTGTCTGTTATTACCTTGAAGACCTCAACTGAGCCTGCTGTTCCCATAAGCTGATCAAGGTTAAGCATGATTGTGCTTAGGGTACTTGTGTTCTCTGTGCAAAGCCTCTTGATTGATGCAAGGTACTTGTCAAGTGTGACGGCAGAGTTATACAGATCAGCAGTCTCCTTGCTGAAGGCGTCATCAATCGGAAACACCAGGGCTGGTTTTCCCATCTCCTCCGTGTAGAACGGCCTGGTGGCCTCAATTGTTCCGTTGACCTGGTTGTAGGTGGATACCACGATATAATCCAAGCCTGAGAGGCTCACGTTCGGGACTGTGGTGGAGTTGAACACCTGGTTGTAGAACCACAACCCGCGCGGGCGCTTGGAGAAGTTCTTCCTGATATAGGTGGTGGTCTTCTCTATGTGAGAGGTCCTCTCATGTGTGGGAATCAGCGAGAGCACAACATCGTAATAGCTTGAGGATAGAATCTCTACCTGACCTTTCCTGCAGAGGTCATTGATGAGCATGTTGACCTCAGGATGGTTCTGCTCAAGATAGTCGTACTCGGATATGCCCAGCCGCAGCAACAGCTTCAGGGAGCTGTTGCGGTATATC
Organism: Spirochaetales bacterium; assembly: GCA_017618315.1. Taxonomy (GTDB): domain Bacteria; phylum Spirochaetota; class Spirochaetia; order Sphaerochaetales; family Sphaerochaetaceae; genus UBA9732. The sequence continues at coordinate 7,931 of JAFZUN010000350.1, read as the reverse complement.
ATGGTCAGAAGAGGCTTGAGCTGTTGTGCCAGCAATGTCTCATATTCCTCTTTCGGAGAACCGAACGGAAGCTGGCTGTAAGCACCTAAAATGTACTCCATGATGCACTCCGCCTTACATTATCAGGCTGCCGCGAAAAAGACGACTTCTTCACATTATATAGGAATTGGGTTAATATTTGAATATGAGTTTGTCTGCAATTATCGCGAATTTGAAGCACCCCACTGTGAAGGTCTATGCCCTTGTGGGAAGAAGCGGTACGGGGAAAAGTTTCCGTGCCCAGCTTGTCGCAGACAAATACCATATTCCCCTCATTGTCGATGACGGACTTCTTATAAAGAATGACAGGATTGTTGCCGGAAAAAGCGCCAAGCAGGAGTCAAACTTCCTCACCGCTGTCAAACGGGCTCTCTTCCAGGACCCAGAGCATCACAAGGAGGTGATGAACGCGCTCCAGACCGAGCATTACAGGAAGATCCTGATAATAGGGACATCCGAGAAAATGGCCGCCAAGATCGCCCTGAGGCTGAATCTTCCAGAGCCTTCCCAGGTCATCCACATTGAGGATATCGCCACCAAGGATGAGATAGACACCGCAATGCGTATCCGTTACTCAGAGGGCAAGCATGTCATTCCGGTATCTCCCCTTCAGATCACCAGAAACTACCCGTCCATTGTCTATGACTCAATCAAGGTCGGACTCAGAAAGCGTCTGGCGTTCCTCCCGATATTCAAGAGGGTCCAGACCGTGGAGAAGACCCTTGTCTGTCCCGAGTTCAGCAAGCAGGAGGAGACCTCCATCAGTGAGGCCGCCATCACCCAGATGGTCAGCCACTGCCTGAATGAATATGAGGAGACGATGAAGGTCAGTAAGGTATCATTCACATACGGCTCTGAAGGCTATGACCTTGATGTGATTATAAGGACTCCGGAGGCGATATCCGGTCTTATGATCGCCGAGCTTGAGGAATACATCGCCGACTCACTTGAGAAATACGGCGGAATACTGATCCATAAGGTGAAACTGAACGTCCAGGCCTGGAGTTAGACCTCTGCTTCCTTCTTTGCAACCCTCTTGTGGCGCTGCCTTCGCTTCTTTGGCTTGGATTCCGGGCCGTCCTTGTGATCCGTCCTCTGCACCGGTGCATCCGGATTCCTGTGTCTGACTGCGCCTTTCGGGACATGCATCCCGTTCTCCCTCATGTAGATGGCTGCGGCGGACTCTATCTCATAATTCGGCGGTGTTATCGGACTCAGCAGGATCTTTATCTGCCTCAGGATATCGTTGAAGACCTCCATCGGGCTGACAATGGACTTGTCCACAGAGATGAACGGACGGACCAGGCTCAGATACATCTCAGCCTTGGTGACGGTCTTTTTCGGATCCTCTTTGGCCTCGTTGACCTTCTGATCCAGAGACTTCAGGGACTCGAACATCTGCGGGAATGACGCGTAGACGGAGATTGCGGGAAGGATGTACACCAGAAGCTTATATGAGTTCAACTTCTCAAATATCTGGCTGCTGTTGCCGCAGGCAAGGATCTTGTTGACCTCCTCGGTCATCCTTGAGGTGCTGACCCCCTCAAGATGCGGCGCATAATGCCTGATAGCCATTGAGAGCTTGAACGGGATTCTGAATCCGGTTGTCACTGAGTATTTTATGGCTCGCACCATGCGTACCGGATCCTCCACAAACGTCTTGTTCAGCGGAATGAGCGACACTATCTTCTTGTCCCTGAAATCATCCAGGGCATTGTTGAAGTCAATCAGATTCTCCTTGACCGGGTCATAGTAGAGACTGTTGATGGTGAAATCACGCCTTGTGCAGTCCTCCTCTATTGTCCCGTACTCATTGTCGTTGGAGACCTCATGCTCCTTTGTGCTTCTGAAAGTGGAGACCTCAATTATGTCCTTACCGAAGGTGATGTGGACTAGCCTGAATCTGCGTCCGATTATCCTTGAGTTGTAGAAAAGCTTATGAACCTGACGAGGGGATGCCGATGTGGCGACATCGAAATCCTTGGGCTGTCTGCCAAGAATCATGTCTCTTACCGCTCCGCCGACCAGGTAGCTCTCATAGCCGGCCGAATTTAGCTTCTTTATCACATTGACGGCATTCCTGTCGACAAGGCTGCTGTCTATCCCGTTCTCCTCCCTCGAGTAGACACGCGCAACCGCATCAAGAGTGCCGGCTCCCTTCTTATATCTGATTAACATATCTGTTTAGCCGTTGAACAATTCGATGGATTTTATATAAAGTATTACATCAGATTTCAATGAAAATGACAACACAGGGCCGCGTCTGCTGATACGGCCCATGACAGGGGTTAAACATGATAGAGCCAAAGGTCCTCAAAGGATTCAGGGACAGCCTGCCGCAGCAGGAGATTGTTAGACAGAAACTCATGAACAAGGTGCAGGAGATATTGCGCTCATTCGGATTCGTGCCAATTGATACTCCGGCACTTGAATACACTGAGGTCCTTCTGGGTAAAGGCGGCGGAGAGACTGACAAGCAGATGTTCCGCTTCACGGACAACGGCGGACGTGACGTTGCCCTGAGATTCGATCTCACCGTTCCTTTGGCACGCTTTGTGGCCGCAAACCAGAGCCAGCTCAGCTTTCCCTTCAAGCGCTACCACATGAGCAAGGTCTGGCGCGGAGAGAAGCCGCAGAAAGGCCGCTACCGCGAATTCTGGCAGTGTGACTTCGACATGGTCGGAGTGGACAACGCCCAGAGCGACTTTGAGATTCTTCTTCTCATCCACACATGTCTGACCCGGATGAAGGTCGGTGCCTTCAAGGTCTCCGTGTCTCACAGAGGACTTCTGAACCGCTTTTTAACCTCCCTCGGCATCCAGGACAAGAACGCCGACGTGCTCAGGGCAATAGACAAGCTCGGAAAGATCGGACGTGACGGTGTCTTAGAGATCCTCAAGGAGGACGGACTCTCAGACGAGAACATTGCAAAGGTCCTTGATTTCATCTCAATCGAGAAGAACAGCTTTGAGAACACGCTGAATATCCTCAAGTCCATGTTCGGTGACTGTCCTGAGATCACAAGGCTCTCAGAGCTCCTGACAATGATGAAGGCCTGCGGTATTGAGAAAGACTTTGTCCTTGACACATCAATCACGCGCGGTCTTGACTACTACACCGGCATTGTCTATGAGACACTGCTTCTGGACATGCCCCAGATCGGTTCCATCTGCTCCGGCGGAAGATATAACAATCTTGCAGGCCTGTACACCAAGGAGAACCTGCCCGGAGTGGGATCATGCATCGGACTTGACCGCCTGATCGCAGCCCTTGAGGAGCTTAAGAGCCCAATTGTCACCGATGCCTCCTATGCGGATGTGATGGTAGTTGGACTCAAGGACAATATCGCATGGTCAGAGAGCACTGCCATGAAGCTTCGCGCCCTTGGCGTCAGAGTTGACTCCTATGTCGGAGAGAAAGGAATGGGCCAGCAGTTCGCATATGCCGAGAAGAACGGCATTCCTTATGTCATCACCGCACAGGACGGAGATCTGTTCTCAGTCAAGGAGATTGCCACAAGACGCGTCATGGAGGGTATGACACTGGAAGAGATCGCCAGACTTGCCCTGAACGCTGAATGACGGGAACCTGATGACGGATTTCAAGAAGCTTCCCGTATACCAGAGCAAGCAGATGATTCTGGACGCCTTGGAGGCGAACCAGGTCATCATCGTCGAGAGCCCCACAGGATCGGGAAAGACAACCCAGATACCGATCATCCTCAAGGAAGCCGGCTATGCCTCCAATGGCGTGATAGGAATCACCCAGCCAAGACGAATAGCCACACTTGGAGTATGCGCCTACATCAAGGGGCAGATAGCGCCAGAGGGCCTTCCTGAGAACTTCTGCGGCTACAAGATGCGCTTCTACGACACAACGGACGTGAACACGCGCATCAAGATCCTCACAGACGGAATGCTCCTCCAGGAACTCAAGACAGATTCCCTGCTCTCCCGCTACAGCGTCATAATGGTTGACGAGGCCCACGAGCGTAGCCTGAACATCGATTTCATCCTGGGCCTTCTCAAGCAGATAATCTCACAAAGGCCTGAGCTCAAGGTCATAATCTCCTCCGCCACACTGAACACCAAAGTGTTCTCACGCTTCTTCTCCGATGCCCCGATAATCTCGATCAAGACACGCGTCTGGGATGTGGACGTGAAGTACTTCCCGCTCAAAGGCAAGGGCGATACCGACGAGATCGCCCACTCCATCTGCACCGTCCTGAATCAGATCCTCAAGCGCTTCAAGGCAAGCGGCTATACGGATAACGAGGATACCCTTGTTTTCCTTCCCGGCGAGTTCGACATCAAGATGACGATGCAGCAGATCTATTATGAGTGCGACCATGAGAGACTTCAGATCTATCCTCTGTACGGCAGGCTCAACAAAGAGGAGCAGGAACTTGTCTTCAACCCCACAGAACAGGGAAAGATGAAGGTTGTCCTTGCCACAAACATTGCAGAGACAAGCCTAACCATAGACGGCATCCGCATTGTAATAGACAGCGGCTATGCAAAGATAAACTACTACAACCAAACCGACTTCACTTCCTCACTTGTGCTGCGCACAATCAGCAGGTCCTCTGCCGAGCAACGCAAGGGACGCGCCGGAAGAACCGCACCCGGAACATGCTACAGGCTGTATTCCCGTGAGGATTATGCCGCCCGCCCGCTTTGGACTACAGAGGAGATTCTCAGGACAGACCTCTCAGAGGTCGTACTCAGAATGGTGGACCTTGGAATCTACGACTTCGAGAATTTCCCGTACATCACAAAACCGGATCCAAAGGCCATCCAGAGCGGTGAAAGGACATTGAGGCTGCTTGATGCCATTGACCAGATGAGGCATCTGACCTCAATCGGAGAGGTTATGGTGCGCTATCCGCTTCTTCCACGTCACTCAAGGGCCCTTGTGGAAGCCCTCAAGCGCTATCCTCATATGATAAAGCCGGTTATCATCTGCGTCGCGTTCCTCTCAGCCAAGACTCCGTTTGTCCTTCCTCCGGGAGAGGAAGACATTGCCAGAAGCGCCCACAGGCGTTTCAACAACGCGTTCGGAGACTTCATTAGCTATCAGACAATCTACAGAAAGTATTCCGAGCTTTCCAGCCAGAAGAAACGTGAGGAGTTCTGCGCATCCAACTATCTGGACGTTCAGAGCAGGGATGAGATCCTGCACATCACTGACCAGCTTTGCCAGATTACAGGAGAAATGGGAGTTCCTGTGGCAGAATGCAACGTGACAGACCAGGAGACATTCGCCCATGACCTTCTGGTCTGCATGGGTGCCGGCCTTGTCCAGTATGTCTGTATCAAGAAAAGAGCCGCCATCTACAGGACTCTGCTGACGGACGAGATATACATCCACCCGGGCTCTGCATGGTTCCGTAATCCTCCGCAGTACATCCTGGCAGGTGAGATTGTCATGACAACCAAGATGTACGCGCGCACCGTCTCCCCACTCTACCCAGACTGGGTGCCGGAAATATCAAAGGGTGTTGCTGACAAGCTCAGGAAAATGGCCAGGGAGACAGAAATCCGCGACAGGTCACGCCAGAGCGGCAGATCTTCTTCGCGAGGCGCCGGCATTTCCGCAAAGTCCTCTGAAGAGGCAGGAGCCAAGGTCTCACGCCTCTACGGCTTCGAGTTCCCTGTCATCAAGGATATCGGAAAGAAAAACACCCGCAACATCGTCATTATCCCTGCTACAGACCTCCCCGCTCTTGCCAGATCATACAAAAGAGCATCTCGCCACCCCAAGGGAATCACGGCGGCCATCCTCTTCAACGGCTCATATGTGGCATTCGGAGAGAGACTCTATGACATCATCAGCCTTGACGGGCGCGTGGATTTCACCGCTGACGGATATGTGGAAAAACCTTCCGCTGATGTCTACAACCTTGGTAACATAAATGATCTTCTTCCTCATCTCAGGGATGTCATGAAGCTCTCACCCCTCAAGGACAGAGGAAAACTCGGCTTTGTGGAGCTTCTTGTCTCCGGCAAAGGCAGCGTATTCTTCCACGTCAACAAGAGCTTCTCCGATGCCGTGAACAACACAGCCTACACTCTTCTTGGAATCATGGATGAGGTCGATATCCCCGAGCTGCGCAGAGCCTACAACCGCATCCTCAAACTGCTCGATTGAGTATTCCGGCAGTTACGCCACATCTTCAGGGGACAGTATATCAATATCGAATCCAATGAAATCCCTGCTGTTTCTTGTAACGATTCCATCGCAATGGTTAGAGATTGCACAGGTTGCAAGGAGGCAATCCTCAAAATCCTTTGCCCTCTTCTCAAAAGCAATGCTCACATCGTCATTGGTGACTGTCAGGACACTGACAATCCTCAATATGCTGCCAAGCGAGTTGTATGCTGCATCGATACTTCCCAATGCTTTTCTTATGAGATAGAAAATGTCAGTTGCAGTTGATGCAGAAATGAAACCCATTATGCGCCTGTCCTCGCAGAGATCCAGAACTCTGCGGGAACTTGAATAAAAAGGTTCACGCTCAAGAAGCACATCCAGGATTATGTTCGAATCAATCATGTATCTCATAACCATCGTACCTCTCGTCCCTGAGTGTCTTTCTGCTTACAGATTCCGATACATGACTTTTGAGTATTCCAGAAATCGAATCCACAGCTGATACATTTGGGTTTATGAGTTTAGCAATCACTTTTCCGTTCTTGGTTATGAGGATGTCTTCATCATATACAAGTTCGAAGTACCTTCCGAGATTTGATTTGAATTCAGTTGCTGTCACCTGCATGTTTTTCCCTCTTCTCACTCAGAATAGCACAATTCAACTTCACATTACAAGTAAAATCGTACGATTATCATATTAGTCATGCAATTATTCGTACGATAAAGTTTAAACTCTAATGCAGTTTTGGTTTCTCCTATTGCCGTGATATTATGAAGAATTAGGAGAACACAAATGAGCCTATTTTCTAGACCAATTGGAAGTTGTATCAATTGCAGGCGTGAAGTAAAGAAAAACGCATTTATGGTTTTAAAAGATGGTAACTATGTTTGTAATTCTTGTGTTGCGGCACTGGATATCGATAAGGAAATAATAGGATTCCTTACTGCAAGTGAATTACTTGCTCGATCAAAAACAAGGGAACTCAACAAAAGAGCATTCTTAAAACTCTGTCCAACTACAACACAAACTATTGATAACGCAAAACTGTTGGTTTATGACAACGAAAAAGCATGGGCATTTGTATTTCCGGGTGATGATAACCCTACGATTTTTCGTTACGATGACATTCAAAGCTTTGATATAACTGAAGATGGTAACAGCATTACAAGCGGAAGCTTTGGAAGTGCCGCTCTTGGTAGTTTCTTAGCTGGAAATGTTGGTGCAATAGTTGGAGCAGTAATTGGAAAAAAAACAACTAAAAATACGGTTTCATGGATCAGACTAACTGTTAATCTGAATAATAAATTCAGGAGACAGTTAAAGATACGATATGATTTCAACAACGAAACAACAAAAGATGAAGCACAATACATAAAAATCAGCAATTCCATTAGAACGATTTTGAATACATTCAAGATCATGTATGAAAAGTCAAACGCCAATCAGAAAACATATCTTCAAGATAACATTGAAGTAAACAATGCAGAGGCAATCAGAAAGTATAAACAGCTGTTGGATGATGGAATAATCTCTCAAATCGAATTCGAAGAAAAGAAAAATGCTTTATTAGGAATATCGCTGTAATTTCAAGCGTATCCGCTTTTTACACTACTTTTGAATACTTCATTTTCTATTAGTGGCTTTAGTTGTAGACAATTGCTCTTGTTGCACTAGTTGCTCTAATTGCCCTAGTCGCCTTAGCAAGCATAATTGACGCAATAATCAGACTGACGGGACC
>JAFZUN010000349.1 GCA_017618315.1 Spirochaetales bacterium | reverse complement strand
GGTCTGTCATAGCACCGTCAGAGCTTCCGATTGGAATCATAACATCTGTTTTGGGAGCACCTGTGTTCCTGATGCTTTTGAGGAGAAAGAGACATGGCTGACTACGCTATCAGGATCTCCGGACTAAGCGGAGGTTATGATGACAACCGCATATTCAACGATCTCTTTCTCACAATCCCGCAGGGAGGCTTCATGGCCATAGCAGGTCCGAACGGTGCCGGAAAGAGCACGCTTTTGAAGCACCTGATAAAGGAGCTCAAGAGCCCGGACAAATCCGTTTTCATAATGGAGAACGACATCAACTCCATGCGCCAGCGTGAGATAGCAAAGCTCATAAGCTTCCAGAGCCAGTATAATCCAAAGGGAGACGAGTTCACCGTGCGTGAGGCAGTTGCCCTGGGGCGGTTCACATACGGTGATGTGAGCTCCTCAGACCAGAAGGTCCGGCAGGCCCTGGAGATCACGGGAATCAGCCACCTTGCCGACAAGTACATCACCAGGATCTCAGGCGGTGAGTTCCAGCTTGCCATGCTTGCAAGGACAATCTGTCAGGACACCGGAATACTTGCGCTTGATGAGCCTGTCAACAACCTTGATCCAAGGCACCAGAAGATGCTACTGACACTGCTGAGCAAGCTGGCTACAGAAGGAAAGACAATCATCTGCGTCCTGCATGACCTGAACGCAATTCTTTGGAACTGCACCAAGTGCATCCTTCTGGATAAAGGCTCGGTATTTGCTTACGGTGAGACAAAATCTGTTCTGACAACAGAGAACATCAAGGCTGTATACGGAATTGATGCCGAGATAATTGAGCACAAAGGAAAATCAACGATAATCTACTGATCAGCCCTTGTCATGGCCTATTGCAATTAGCATCTTGTTGTAGCCGGTGGGCTCTATCGCGCTTTCAGGAACATTGACCTGTGAGAGAAGCTTGCGCAGTGCTCTCTCAGCAGCATCCTTATCCACGCCATCCAGGGAATCAAAGCAGATCTCAAGCTCCAGGAACCAGCCCAGGAAACGGATATCCAGAAGCTCTGCATGGATGTTAAAGCCATCCACATTGACATAGTACTCAAAGCCCTTCTTCCACTTGAGCCTGCAGACCTGGAGCCCTATTCCGCTGAAGAATGTCAGGATATTATCCCATTGCCTGTCCGGGGAGTAGAACTCAAGCTCCTGGTTCTCCTCGGTCCCGTCCGCTGTTTTTGTTTTGCTGGGTTTGGCTGTGAAAAGCACCTCTGGGCCTTTTGTGGTGAGTTGCCTTCTTGTCCTGAACAGAGGATCTCCGTCATCAGTCTTGGACCAGTAGATGTCAAACTTATCGGTCGGCCCGATGTAGCGCATTCCGGGAACAGACAGCAGGCTGTCTTTCAAGCGGTCCAAGTCATCGGCTGCAATGCGTGCCTTAAGCTCAATCTCGTATGACATCCTGCCCTCCTGTCCTCAGTCCTTCCAGGGGAAGATCATGCCCTTAAGCGATCTGGGTCCGACAAGTTTCCTTTCCTCGTAAAGCAGGTCCTCCCAGATTATGTCCTTCTTGGTACAGTCCGGATTCTCCTCAAGCCAGTCGTACTTCTTCATCAGGAGCCTCATTGTATCCATCCTGGAAAGCGCTATTCCCGCAAGGCCGGGAATCAGTGACGCAGTCAGTATGGTAAGGGCCAGATCAATAATCGATCTCAATGCCAGGAAAAGAGTTGTTCCAAAGTTATCCGATACTATCAGAAAGCATTTCTTAAGAGTCTTGAAAGCACCGTCAGCCTCCATATGGAAGCAGAGCGGGAAAAAAAACTGCATTGCAAGCACTGCGGAGACAATTATCCAGAAAACCAGGAATCCAACTATCAGACCGAAATAGTTTCCCATTGAGAAATAGAACGGGATACCGTACATGATCATGAATGCAATGGCAAGGCAGACTCCGAAATGAAGAAAGGCATGTTC
>JAFZUN010000348.1 GCA_017618315.1 Spirochaetales bacterium | reverse complement strand
CCTTTCCGCAACATGGAGCCGAGCAGCGCCCGATGTGATAGTACAGGCAAGGCTGCTTGCGTGACCGAAGCGGAGTCGAGCACTTGCGCAGTGAGAACAGCCTGTCAATCAGGTCCATGTACTGGTTGATTTTCTGGGCCTCCGGATATGGTCCGAAATACTCCGATCCGTCCTTAAGGATGCGTCTTGTCGTGAAGACCTTCGGGAAATCCTCCTTGGTGATGCGGATCATGGGATAGCTCTTTCCGTCCTTCAGGAGAATGTTGTAATGCGGGTTGTACTTCTTGATCAGGTTGTTCTCGAGAATCAGCGCCTCATAATCGTTTCCGGTTATCACGTGGTCTATGTCGCGGATCTTCTCCACAAGCGCCTGTGTCTTGCGGTCACGGTTGGGAAGGAAATATTGGCTGACACGCTTTCTCAGGCTCTTGGCCTTTCCCACATAGATGACAGTGCCCTTCTCATCCTTCATCAGGTAGCAGCCGGGATTCAACGGAAGGGCATGGGCCTTTGCCTTCGCCTTCTCGAAGTTCTCCCTTCTTTCCCTGAGGTCTTTCTCTGTTAGCTGCCTGTCAACCTGATAGCTCAGACCGGCTTCGAATGCATTCTCGTCCACGGACTTGATTCTACTGCACTTGAGGAAAAAATAGTAGTGAATTAAGATTCAGTCATGGATATTGAGCAGTTCATCCAGGATATCCCACACCTCTCATTCCAGCAACGCAGGATGCTCAAAGAACAGGCCCAGGACCTTGCGCTCTGGCAGATTCCGGGAAAGAGCATCTCCACGCTCTGGCCTTCGGATTATGACAGGACAAACAAGAATGAGGTCCGGAGGATATTCAGGACCTTCATGTCGGAGATGGATGAAATCCGGCGCACGCCTGTGGACTACAGCTCGTTCAACCCCGAATATGACTTCCGCGCAGGAGGAATGAGAATAAACACGGACTTCCTCTCGCCTGACAGGATAATGGGACGTTGCCCGTGTCCTAAGGACGGGGAGCAGACCAGATGCTGCAACCTAAAGACCCTTGATGCCGTCCAGCAGTGTGCCTTCGCATGCGCGTACTGCTCCATCCAGAGTTTCTACTCACAAAATGAAATCCGCGTACTCTCAGACCTCAGGCAGCATCTTGAGACCATGAATCTGGAAGAAGGCACGTGGCACATCGGGACGGGACAGAGCTCAGACTCCCTGCTTCTGGGAGATGATTACGGAACACTGAGCGCACTTGCATCATTTGCCCGCCTCCATCCGGATGTGGTGGTTGAGCTCAAGACAAAAAGCGCAAGGACAGACTGGATAAATATGGATCTTCCGCGCAACATTGTGTCCACATGGTCGTTGAACGCTGAGACACCGGCATCTAAAGAAGAGCATCTGACCGCCTCTCCAAAGGCCAGGATAGCTGCTGCAAAAGCCTGTGCGGAGTCAGGTCATCTGGTGGGATTCCACATCCATCCCATGATTCTCTTCAAAGGCTGGGAGAATGAGTATAAGTCTATTGTGATGTCCTTATGCGACAATATTAACCCTGAAAATGTGGTAATGATAGGAATCGGTACCCTCACTTTCACAAAACAGAATCTAAGGGCTCTGCGTGAATCCGGCCGTCCCACACGTGTCACACAAATGCCGCTTGCGCCCATTGCAGGCAAGTTCTCCTATGACCTTGAGACAAAGAGACGGATGTTCAGTCATGTCTATTCATGCTTTCCAAAGGACTGGAAGGACAAGGTGTTCTTTTACCTTTGCATGGAGGATCCGTCACTTTGGGAGCCGTGCCTTGGAAGATCCTATGCCTGCAATGTCGACTTCGAATCGGACATGAAGGATCATTATCTTAAGAAGATCTTAGAGCAGACCCATTCTTGACAGAAGGACCGCAACTCCCGCACTGCATGCCGTCTCCGTCCTGAGGACTCTGGATCCGAGCAGCATAGGCCTGAACCCGGACTCCTGGAAGAGCTTTCTCTCCCTGTCCGACCAGCCACGCTCAGGTCCTATGGCAAGTACCGCTGACGATCCCACTGCGGCAGTACTCAGCGCAGTTGCTCCCACAACATTGTCCAGCATTATGAGATCGGAATCCGGCCTGCAAGCTTCTCTGACAAGCCTGACTGCCATGTTCGCATGCTCCGAGAAAAGAACCTCTGGAATTCCGGCATGCGCAGACTGCATGGCGCCGTCAAGAAGGTATTCCTTATACTCGCCGGTCTTGTAGAGGTTGCTGGAAAGATAGGACTTCTCCCCGGTATCCGATCCTGTCAGGATAATCCTCTCAACACCCAGACTCACTGCCTCCCTCAGTATCCTCTTCATGCAGATGGGCCTCACCTGTGCGCAGAGAAGAGTCACCGGATAAAGAACCGGCTTGGACTTGGGCTCATATGTGATCCTGACACCCTCATCAGAGACTCCGGTTATTACGGCATCGCCCTCGCTGATGTTTATGATGCCCATCCTGAAGCTGTCACCATGCTTCAAGTGGAGGATATTCAGTATATGTGCGGCTCTATCATCGGAGGCGGGAATGAGACCGTCCTCAGGAAAAGCCTCGAAAAGGATTATGTTCATGAGCTCACTTTATCACAAAAACCCCACATGTTGATATCACTCTTGTTTTGTTATAAAATCCTAGTGCTCTAAATATGAAAAAACTGTTGAAGGTTCTATTTGCCATGGTTCTCATGGCAGTTGCAATTACTCCTCTTTTCTCACAGTCGCAGACTGAGACCCTGAGG
>JAFZUN010000347.1 GCA_017618315.1 Spirochaetales bacterium | reverse complement strand
TGGACAAGTGTGTGAAGTATTTCCCTGTCAACCGGAAGCTCAAATGCCCTTGCAACCTCAAGTGAGTGGTAGATGTCGTTTGAGGAGATCTCAAGGTCCTTGGTGTTGATACCGACGACACCCTGTGACTGTGTTCCTCCGACAGAACCACCACCAACGCCTGTGATGACGCTCTGAACCTCGGCTCCGGCCTGAAGCTCCGCCTCCTGGATGACTGATGAAATAGTCTTGAGAGTCTGCTCTACATTGACGATAACACCTGATCTGACGCCTTCGCTGGGACGCTCGCAGATGCTGTCGACCATGAGCTGGCCGTCTTTAGACAGTGATCCGACAACTGCCCTAACCCATGAGGAGCCGATGTCCAATCCCATCATGATTCTCTCAGAAGCCATGCCCACCTCCTAAGTCCTTTTGACCCAGGTGTTCGCATAGAGGTCATAAACGACCACAGCACCACCCGCGGAAAACTGGCTACTGATGATATCAAGCATCTCATCAAGACGTTGGACGCTCACTAGCTCCCTCACATAAAGGACCGAATTGAGCGCAGACAGATCGATAACGAGTCTTCCGAATTCGTTACCCATATTATTATCGTATTTTATACTTGTTATCAAGTTGTTGCCACTCAAATGTTGGCCCATAATGACCATTGCCTTAAAGCCCTCATCTGAGCCCCATTTGAGTATCATCTGGGCATACGCGGGATTGATCTCAACTACAGCCAGCTTGTCAAAACCCTCCCACGTGTCCTGTCCCACAATCTCCAGGATGTCATCATGGATGAAGTAATACGTGACCTCACCGTTCTCGGAGATACTGTATGCTTTAAGAGCAATCTCGTTGTAATCGATGTCTATAATCAGCTTGTCAGGGTAGAATCTCTTGATCTTGACGGATTTCACGCCATCAAACGATTCAAGGGTCTTCTTGAGTTTATTCAGATTCACCTCAAAGATGTTCATCCCCTTGAGAGGCTTCAGGATACGCTGCATGTCAGCCGGAACATTCGTCACAGGTCCGGATACAGAAACATCGATTTCCTCAATGTTGAAGAAATCGATATTACGTAAGGCGATGAATGTGCCGGCCACAATCAGGACCAGCACAAGGACAAGCAGTATCTTCTCAATGGTTTTCAAACTCGTATCTCTCCGGGAACATCAGCTCGTCCTGAATGGTCTCTATTAGTCTCTCGTTCTCCCCTGTGTTGACCTTCACACGTGTGATCTTGTAAAGAATACCACTTTCCAGGAGAACCGGTATTATTCCTATGCCATAGGAGAAGAACGGAAGCGGTAGCCCCTCTGCTGGAAGGTATCCCAGGACCCATGCCACATTAAGCACGAACTGCCATACCACCATGGTTGTGATTCCTATTGCCAGGTTGGAGTAGAACCCGTTCTGCTTCCTGATGTTCTTTGCTGCCGAGTAACCGACAAATGCATAGAATGCAATGAATAAGATAATCAGGATAATACCCCAGAACCCAAGCTCCTCACAGATGCAGGCAAGTATGTTTTTCCCTGCCAGATCAGCTATGACACCGTTCTTGTACACCCCTCCTCCAAGACCTTTTCCGAACCATGAGCCACTGGCTATTGCGCTCTTTGCGGCAAGTATGCTTTCAGCTCTTGGATTTGTCCCGAAACCGGGAATGAGGAAATTCGCAGCGGCAATTATACGCTCTGACTTAGAGAAGATCAGACATGCTGCAGGAACTGCTGCATACAGCAGAAGAAGTATCACGCCAAAGAATCCCACTCCTCCGGCAGCGAACATGGTCACCATCAGAGCAAGATACATCAAAGCATATGAGAAGTTCCTCTGAAGCAGCACAAGCACCAAGGTGATGATGCAGCCCACAAGAGGCGGAATGATCTGGCGGACCCTGTCAATCCTGTTACCTCTTCCTGAGAAGTACAGTGACATGTACATAACTCCTCCCAGGAAAAGGAAATTGATTGTGTCAGAACTCATTATGAATGTCTTCTTGAGAACTAGATCCACACCCAAAGCAACAATGCACAGGAAGAACATTATAGGAGAGATAACCTTTATGAATACCTCCGGGAGAATGTTCACAAGGACCATGAGGACAATGCCGATGGCCACATATATGCCCTGCATCATAAGGTAATAGTAATGTGGCAAACCGTTGTTCACGGCCGCCTCAAAGCTTGCCGAATAAACGCAGACAAGACCCATGAAGGTCAGCAGGATCACGACACAAAGAAATATGAATGAATTACGTTGACTGTTTATCTGCTGGGACTTCGATGTTCTGGTGTTTCTGAGTTTAAGTTCCTCAGTATGCACCTCCCCCATGAAGTTCCAGTCGTCATAGCTGGCCCTTGCCATTACCGTCTCCTTGCTTTGCCACAAGTGCTGACACCTGTGTGTCTATCTGCTTGAAAACAATATTCTGAACCGCCGCCTGCTCAATCAGATACTCAGGCGTCGTCTTTTTTGCAATGGATGCGGTGAGGACCATCTTCTGCTCCTCTTTCTCCTTCAGCTGCTTCTCGCTCTGTGCGAGCTCCCATCTGAGCTGGGAATTACGTGCAGACTGCCATACAGGAATCAGAAGACAAATGTTTATGAATAAAATAGTGATGACAATTATTGTCCTTTCGAGCTTAGCGTTTCTCATTTCCCTTTTCCCCTTAGTCTGCCCTGTATTTGTTCCTCTTCTTCAGAGGATCTCTCTCCTTCTCAAGTTTCTCCACAACCCTCAGCTTTGCGCTTCGTGAAGGTGGATTTGCCTCACATTCCCCTGGTTCCGGCTCAATTGGTTTCTTCGTCAGAATCTCGAGAATGTTCTCGTGATTCTTGAAGAACCATTTGACCGGCCGGTCTTCCAGGGAATGGAATGTTATAACCGCTATCCTTCCACCTGGCTTCAATGCCCGGACTGCACCCTCAAGTGCGGGTTCAATTCGGTCCAGCTCGCCGTTGATCTCAATCCTGAGAGCCTGGAATGTCTTGGTCGCAGGATGGATCCTTCTATGTCTGTACTCATTCGGAACCGCGTTCCAGATGATGTCAGCCAGCTCATTCGTGTACTCGATCTGCTTATTCTGCCTGTAACTGCAGATTGCAGCGGCAATCCTTCTGGAATACCTTTCCTCTCCGTAGTTGTAAATCAGGTCAGCAAGGCTCTTCTCGTCATAGGTGTTCACCACCTGCGCCGCATCAAGATCGCCGTTGACATCCAGCCTCATGTCAAGCTTCTCCTGACGCTTGAAGCTGAATCCCCTGCCTGATTCCTCATAATGGAAGACGCTTATGCCCAGGTCGAACAGCACGTAGTCCACGGCAGGACCGTCGTAGTTCTTCCAGAACTCATCGAACCAGATGTTCCGTGCCTGAAACCGCTCACCATATGGAGCAAGCCTGTTCTTCGCCTTCTCCATGATGCTGCAGTCACGGTCCAGTCCTATCACCCTGAGGTTGGGGTACTGCTTCAGAAGCAGGTTCGAGTGCCCTCCCTCTCCGAGAGTGCAATCAACCAGTAGCGCTTCCTTCTCACCGGGATTCAGAAAGGAAAGAACCTCATTCTGCATCACCGAATAATGGACATACTGCACTACTGACCCATCCTCTGGATGCTGAGCTCATCACCCAGATCCGAGAGCATGTCCTTGTACTGAATCATCATCTCATCATATTTTCTTGCACTGATGATCTCGACCTTGGACATCGAGCCGAGTATCACGCATTCGGATTTCGGCTCAAGTCCCGCGAACTCCCTGAGGATCTGCGGGATGCTCAGTCTTCCGGTCTTGTCAAGCTCGACCTCTCTTGCAGGCGAAATGACCATCATGTCTATAAGCCTTGCCTTCTTGTTGAACACAGCAAGAGGTCCGTAGTTGACTTCCCTGTTGAGGGCATTGAAGTCTTCCTTTGTATAAAGCCAGAGGGAACCGTCAGTGGATTTGGTGAGGTACAGGTCGGTGTAGCTGCCCAGCTGCTCCCTGATCTTGGGAGGAATCATGAGTCTGCCTTTCTCATCGATGGTGTTTCTGTACTCACCTGTCATTTTTTACCACTTTGCCCTTTGTTTTGGCTTGTTTTTGGGAAAACTTACCACTAACAAGAAAAAAATATCCCACTTCCGGGCATATCGCAACCCGAAAGTTATATAAATTTAGTGCCGATTTACAATTATTTTCGTATTTTACTTATCGCAATTATTGATTTTAAGTAAACACTTAACAGAAAAATCTTACCACCAGGGCAAAAAAAACCGGACGGCATGTACCGTCCGGCTGTAATTCATGTCCAGGAATCAGAGTGCGTATTTGATTCCAGCAAAGATCTGGTATCCGGTACTTGATGTCTTGGTTGAATCTCCGATGTCATGGATGAAGTCATCAAGATCCTTGTTGGTGTTGATGAAATGCCATGCAAACTTTCCACCGGCGGTGACTGTGATCTGGTCATTGACATGGTATGCTGCGACAGCCTCAAGACCAAGACCCATGGCGGCGTTGAATGTATCATCAGTGTCCTTGTCCATCTTGCCCATCAGGACTTCGAAACCAACACCAAGGTCAACACAGAATTCCTTGGAGACCTCAATGCAGTACTGTGCTCCGGCATACATTGAGAACTGAGCAGGCATGTTCTCATCTCCAGTACCATTAATTGTTGTGCTACCGACTGCATATGTGTATTTCGGCTTACCCATGAGATTCATTCCGATCTCAGCCTTTGCTGACAGTTCCTCTGCAAAAGCGAACTCGAGAGTACCTGCGAAATAGAAACCACCATCTGCGATCTTCAGGTAATTCTTGCTGTTGTCCTTGTCTGTGAACTTCAATGAGAATCCACCGTAACCGAGCTGAGCACCAACCTTGATGCCGGATGACTTTGCTGCGAATGCTGCACCCAGAACAAGGCACAGAACCAATACAATGGCCAAAACTTTCTTCATGTGAACGATCTCCTTTGTTGCTAATCGTATAAGTTGATTATATGACTTTTACTAACCACAAACAAGTAAGAAAACCGAATCATGTCAGACACTCGGGAATATATCCGCGGTTCTCCATGATCCTTCTCTTCTGGCTGTCCAGGATCTTCTTGCACATTCGCACCGCGTGAGGAGTCACCTCAACAAGCTCATCATCCTTGATGAAGCGGATGGCCTGCTCAAGGCTCATCTTGGACACAGGAGTCAGCGCCACAGCCTCATCGTGACCGGAGGCACGGAGATTTGTCAGCTTCTTTGTTCTTGTGGGGTTCAAAAGAAGATCCCCTTCCCTGTTGCGCTCGCCAACCACCTCTCCCTCATAGACCGGGTCTCCCGGAACAATGAAGAACCTTCCGCGGTCCTCAAGCTCCCAAATGCCGTATGCCACAGCCTCGCCGGAGCGGTCACAGACCAATGAGCCCGATGCCCTGTCA
>JAFZUN010000346.1 GCA_017618315.1 Spirochaetales bacterium | reverse complement strand
GGCTTGTTGATCACGACGGTAGCCTGTTGCAGCCGGTGAGGTCGGAGAGATTGTCATTGATATCTCAAAGGGATCTCCTGTGGGTCTGTTCACCCAGTATTACAGGGATGCGGAGAAGACAGCCGAGGTCATGCACGACGGTTTCTACCATACGGGCGATACCGCATGGCAGGATGAGGACGGCTACTTCTTCTATGTCGGTCGTGTGGACGATATCATCAAGAGTTCCGGCTATAGGATCGGTCCTTTCGAGGTCGAGTCTGTCATCATGGAGCTTCCGTATGTGCTTGAGTGCGGAGTATCCGCAGCCCCGGATCCTGTCCGTGGACAGGTGGTCAAGGCCAGCATAGTCCTGACAAAGGGCACGGAGCCTTCGGAGGAGCTGAAGAAGGAGATCCAGAATTACGTCAAGACACATACCGCACCGTACAAATACCCGAGACAGATTGTCTTCCGCGATGAGCTGCCTAAGACAATCTCCGGCAAGATTATGAGAAATAAACTATGAGGTTAGGAAAATGAAAGTAACATGCATCCAGATGGACATGATGTTCGCAAATCCGGATAAGAATTTCGAAAAAGCAGGTATTCTTATCTGTCAGGCAGCTAAAGACGGCGCTGACACTATTGTTCTACCTGAGACCTGGAACACCGGATTCTTCCCCAAAGACAACCTTGAGAGCCTATCTGACAAGAACGGAAACAGGACCAAGGAAGTCTTCTCTGCACTGGCAGCAGGGCTTGACGTGAACATTGTGGCAGGCAGCGTGGCCAACAAGAAAGAGGACGGAGTCTACAACACAGCCTATGTCTTCAACAGAAAAGGCGAGTGTGTTGCTGAGTATGACAAGACTCATCTCTTCTCCCCGATGGATGAGGACAAGTACTTCAGAAAGGGTGACCATACCAGCATCTTTGAGCTTGATGGAATCCGTTGTGGCCTGATCATCTGCTATGACGTTCGTTTCCCTGAGCTTACAAGGACCATGACGGTCAAGGGTGTGGACATTCTCTTCATGGTAAGCCAGTGGCCTCTTGTCAGGGTTCCACATCTTGATGCTCTGACAAAGGCAAGAGCCATTGAGAACCAGATGTTTGTTGTCTGCTGCAACTCCGCAGGTAAGGCCGGAGAGACGGTATATGGAGGAAACTCCTCCATCACAGACCCGTGGGGAAACGTGGTTGCACATGCCAAAGGCTCACAAGAGGAGTTTGTGAGCGCTGATTGTAACACAAACATATTAAGTGATATAAGAAATAGTATTAATGTATTCAGGGACAGGCGCCCCGAACTATATGAATATTGAAGGTGCTTCGGGCTGATTTCATTGTTGTTTCGCTCGGGCCGTACACATGGTACTGTCCCTCGCTTGCTCCTTGAACTCAAACCCGAATCGTAAAATCTGAACTGAATTAAGGAGAGCATACATGACTTTCAATTTGGATTACAACTTTCCGGTGACACGGACGACACATCCGAAGCAGAGGCCTCAGGACGAGACCAAGCTCGGTTTCGCAAGGTTTTTCACAGACCACATGTTCTGCATGGACTGGGATGAGGGTCAGGGCTGGCACGACGGCCGCGTTGTCCCGCACGAGGCTATCCTGATTGAGCCTGCATCATGTGTTCTCCACTATGCTCAGATGATGTTCGAGGGAATGAAGGCCTACAGAACCGCCGACGGCGAGATCCAGATCTTCCGCCCGGACATGAACGTCAAGCGCATGGCCCGCACAAACGAGAGAATGTGCATCCCCGAGCTGCCCGGTGACCTTCTTCTTGCAGGAATCAAGGCAGTAATCAAAGAGGATATCGACTGGGTCCCCAAGGCACCCGGAACAGCACTGTACATCAGGCCGTTCATCTTCGGTGATGAGGTCTCGTTCTCAGTCCTTCCCGCTAAGCATTACCGCTTCATGATCATCCTCTCACCGACAGGATCATACTATGCGGCAAACGACGGC
Source organism: Spirochaetales bacterium (assembly GCA_017618315.1). Lineage (GTDB taxonomy): Bacteria > Spirochaetota > Spirochaetia > Sphaerochaetales > Sphaerochaetaceae > UBA9732. Next base: position 8 of record JAFZUN010000346.1, on the reverse strand, counting down.
GGTCTCTC
>JAFZUN010000046.1 GCA_017618315.1 Spirochaetales bacterium | reverse complement strand
CTTGGGGACGTTAAGGTTAAGAAGTTCCTTATTAAGGTTCTTGAGAAGGAGCTTGCGCCCATACGCGCCGAGAGGGCAAAGTGGGCATCTGACATCGGAAGTGTCTATGATATCCTCCACGAGGGCACGCTCAAGGCCCAGCAGAAGACAAACGCCACGCTTGCAAGGGTTCAGAGCGCAATGCGCATAGACTATTTCAAGGACCGCGCCATCATTTCCGAGTGGGAGAAGCTCCTCAAAGAGGCTAACGTCTGAGGAAGAGCCATGAACGCGCCCATAGACATCAGTGATGTGGTACTCAAGACAGAAAGGCTGACATTAAGGCCCTGGAGGCAGTCAGACCTTGATGACTTCTTTGAGTACGCATCCGTTGACGGGGTGGGGCAGATGGCAGGATGGCCCCCGCACAGGTCAAAAGAAGACTCCCAGTCAATACTTGACAGGTTCATCGCCCACAAGAGGACTTTCGCCATAGAGCACAACGGCAAGGTGATAGGGTCTGTGGGGATTGAGAAGTACGATGACTGGAAGTTCCCCGATTACACGGACAAGCGCTGCCGCGAGATAGGCTATGTGCTCTCAAAGGACTACTGGGGTCATGGAATCATGCCTGAGGCAGTGAAGAGGGTGATAAGATATCTCTTTGAGGATGTGGGACTTGATGCGATCTTCTGCGGACATTTCCTGCGCAACGGCCGCTCTGCCAGGGTGCAGGAGAAATGCGGCTTTGAGCACCTTCTGTATGACAAATACCAGACCAGCATGGAGACCTTGGAGGACAATGAGGTGAACATCCTAACCCGTGAGCGCTGGCTCTCTTTGAAAGACAATTGATTTGTATTGAAACTATCTGAAACCATTTGTATTGTTTTTTCTTGTATTCTGCCGTTCCATGCCTTAAAATGATATGAGTAAAAACTTGTGTGCCGCTATTTCCGGCGGTAATTCACTAATCATTAAGAGGGGTAAATATGGAAAAGAAACGTGGTGTTTTCAAAGCCTATCTTGAGTTCAATGTCCTGTACAAGATCCTGATAGGTCTGATTGTCGGTGCCATCGCCGGTGTCATTCTTGCTTCCGTCGGTGTCACAGCTCTGCCCGCATGGCTGAGCATGTTCGGAACAATCTTCACAAGACTTCTGAAGATGATCATCATCCCGATGATTGTCGGTTCACTTGTTGTCGGCGCATCATCCGTCTCTCCGGCCAACGTCGGTAAGATCGGTATCAGAGTCGTCATCATCTATCTGCTGACATCAGCCTGTGGAGTCATCATCGGTCTTGTCATGGCAAATATCTTCCGCCCGCATGCAGCTCTCGCAGCTGTTGAGGCTCTTGCAGCCGGCGCAGCAGGAAAGACAGGCTCAACCGATGTCTGGTCAGTCATCTCCAATATCATTCCTACAAGTGTCCTGACATCTCTTGTCAATGAGACAGTGCTTCAGGTCATCTTCTTCTCACTGGTGTTCGGACTCTGCCTCTCATACCTCAAGGTCTCCAAGAACGAGAGAGTAGCTGCTGCCGCAACAACAACTTATCAGATCTTCGATTGTCTGACAGAGATCATGATGATGGTTGTAAGAGGAATCATGCAGTACGCGCCGTTTGGTGTCGCCGTGCTGATTGCCGAGGTCTTCGCAAAGAACGGAGCCAAGGTCGCAGGTGCATTGGTAATGGTCGTGGTGGCATGTTTCATCGGATACGCAATCCACATCATTATTGTCTACGGTGGACTTCTTAAGATTTACAGAATCAAGATCGGTGCCTTCTTCAAGGAAGCCAGAACACCGTTCATCACTGCATTTGTCACACGTTCTTCAAACGGAACACTGCCCACAACAATGACAGCTGCAGATAACCTTGGACTCGACAAAGAGGTCTATGCATTCAGCCTTCCGCTCGGAGCCACCATCAACATGGATGGAACCGCAATCTATCAGGGTGTCTGTGCATTCTTCCTGGTCATGTCCTGCTACGGCAGAGGCCTTACAATCGGTGAGATGGGTATGATCACTCTGCTTGCAACACTGGCCTCAATCGGAACCGCAGGTGTCCCGGGAGCAGGTGCAATCATGCTCGCAATGGTCATGCAGGGAATCGGACTGCCGATCGCAGAGGGAACAGTGCTCGCCGGTGCTTATGCAATGATCCTCGGTATCGATGCTCTCCTGGATATGGGAAGAACAGCCCTCAACGTCACAGGAGACCTTACCTGTACCGCATGTGTCGCAAAGCGCATGAAGTTCCTGACAAACGACTCCGTGCTTGCAAAGTGATAATCCACAAAAGGGGTATTGACGGAAGGCACTCTGTGCTTTCCGTCTTTTTTTGAGATGGACAAGAAGTTTTTGGAAGACAGGCTCAGGGAACTGGGCATTTACAGTGATTATTACCATCGTCTGGAGCTGAAGAGCCTTGCGGCATTCCTCCCGTACGATGAGGTCGTCAACTGCATTCTCACAGGATTCTGGGAGGGCAGCAGGCGCATGATCGCAATCACGGACTCAAGGATTGTCGTCATAGCCGCAGGCCCGATGGTCCAGACCAATCTGACCGTGATCAAGCGAAGGGCAGTGAAGGGCTGGAGTTTCACAAGGAAGCTGTTTCTCTCAAGCTTCAGCATTGAGACTGACGAGAGGACATTTGTCTTCAGCATGACCCAAGGTGCACGTGAGAAGCTCTTCAACTGGGCCATGGAGCAGCCGGTGAAGGAATTCGAGGAATGAACGGTATGGGAAAAGCCATAGGAATAGTGGGCGGAGTAGGTCCGTTTGCGGGAACAGACCTTGTGAACAAGGTCTTCAGGCATACCAGGGCAACCAGGGACCAGGACCATATCAGCCTTTTTCTCACTTCTTGTCCCGCAATCATTCCGGACAGGACTGAGTACCTCTTAAACGGGGGAGAGGATCCGGCTCCGGGGCTTGAGAAGTGCATCAGCTGGCTCTCTAGCTGCGGTGCAAGTGCGGTGGGGATTGCATGCAACACTGCCCATGCCCCTGAGATACTCTCACGTGTGAGGGTCCCTGATGGCGTGGTCCTTGTGAACATGATTGAGCAGACTGCACATCATGTGGCACAGATGGCAAAGGGGAGAAAAGCCTTCAAGGTAGGCCTTCTTGCTACTTTGGGGACGTTGAGGTGCAACGTCTACGACAAGTATTTCCCGGACCTGGTCAAGCCGGATGAGGATGTCGCAGAGTCTGTCCATGAGGCAATATATGACAGTCAGTACGGGATCAAGGCCTTGTCGTCAGTCTCTGACAAGGCACATGATGTTGTGTGCGGTGCGGTTGAGCACATGATGCGCAAGGGCTGCTCTGCGGTCATTCTGGGCTGTACTGAGCTTCCGCTTGTCTTCAGCGGCGGTCACAGCTACAAGTCCATAGAGCTTGTTGATCCGACGGAGATCCTGGCCATTGAGCTGATCAAGGCCACAGAGCCTGGGAAACTGGCTTTGGTTTAGCAAATTCAAGAATAATTGACAAATCTCTTTTTTCTGTCATCATTGTAGTTGTTGCTCGGAAACTGGAGGTATAGAAATGCTCATAAGTGTTTTTTCCACACTTTGGTTCATTTTGTTCGGCTGTGATGCCGCTCTTGTCATAGTGCTATCCCTTATCTTGAGGAAGAAGACAGTGGATG
>JAFZUN010000345.1 GCA_017618315.1 Spirochaetales bacterium | reverse complement strand
GATTGTCTTTTCCACTGCTGACGGGTCATTCATCACGGACAATCCCGCATCCCCTGACCTCTCGCTATGGCTTATGGAGAAAGGCGTCAAGGTCACGACAAAGACGGGAATTTCGGTGTCCATCCTGCTGGATGTGCTTTTTGATGTGATCTTTTTCGGTGCCGTGGCGTTCGGGATATTTAAGCTTGTTGACTACAGCAGAAAGACCTTCAAGGTCGTACACCACACAGGTGTTCGTTTTGATGACATTGCGGGCATGGACCATGTCAAAAAAGACATGATGTTTCTGGTGGATGTGCTGAAGAATCCCGGAAAATATGCGTCAAAGGGTCTGAGACCTGTGAAAGGCGTGATTCTGGAGGGCACCCCTGGAAACGGAAAGACCCTTTTTGCACGTGCACTCGCACAGGAAGCCGGCGTGAACTTTATAGCAACCAAGGGAGCGGACTTCCAGAGTGCAATGATGAGCATGGGCGCGCGAAAGATCCGCATGTTATTCTCAAAGGGCAAGCGTCACAGACCGTGCATCATATTCATTGACGAGTTCGACAGCATCGGTGAGAGAAGAAACTATGCCGGAACCGGAATCGACAAGGAAAACAACCGCATAATCACCACCATGCTTAACGAGATGGACGGTTTTTCCGCCAACAACGGACTTCTGGTAATTGCGGCAACCAACAGCTATGCATCGCTGGATCCTGCCTTGATCAGGCCTGGCAGATTTGATCTCAAGTACACAATCGGCAATCCGGATGCTCCGACACGCGCAAAGCTTGTTCAGCTTTACACAAAGGGCAAGGCAATGTCTTCAGATGTCTCTGCGGATATCCTGGTCCAGTCCTTTGATGGACTCTCCTGTGCTGCAATCGAGACCATCCTGAATGAAGCTCAGGCCCTGTGCCAGATGTCAGGTGGCTCATCGATTTCCATGAGTCATATTGCAGAGGCAGCACAGAAGACCGGATTAAAGCTCAACCTGAGAAACCACAGATAGTATCCGATTCCCGTTTTGTTTGTTATGTTTTCATAAGGAGTTCAACATGAACAGAATTTCAAGAGTATTATCACTTGCCTGCGTGGTACTTGCCATGCTCGCCCTCACATCTTGCGGAACGCTAAATGGCGAAACCAAGTCCGGTGCCACCGTCTCCATCTCAGGAACAGGCACACTTTACCTCAAGGCGGACATCGTGAACTTCAGCATCAACGTCAATGAGACTGAGCAGACCACTGCCCAGGCCCAACAGGCGGCTAACAAGAAGATGACGGAGATCCTTGCCATCCTCAAGGAGTTCGGCATTGAGGATGATCAGATCTCCACGACAGCCCTCAACTTCAACACGGAGTATTACTGGGACAACGGCAAGCAGATCAAGACCGGCGAATCCGTCAGCCAGACCGTATATGTTACCATGAAGGATCTGGACGCTTTCCCGAAGCTCTCTGACGAGCTTGGAACACGGCTTAATGGAATCTCATTCTACAATGTGCGCTTTGACTCAAGCCAGAAGGATGAAGCATCATCCCAGGCAAGGGAGCTTGCATACAAGAACGCACTTGAGAAAGCCGAACTTTATGCAAGGGCGGCTGGGTTTGAGAGTGTCAGACCCATCAGCATCTCCGAGGGCTACAGCTCATTCACGACCGCGAATTACAGAAGCGACAAGGTGGTAATGATGGAGGCAGCTGCCGAGGTACCGGCCCCTTCATACGGAACACAGACCCCGACAGGTCTTCTTACTGCCAGCATTGATGTGAGTGTGGTATTCGAACTCAAGTGATTTAGAGGAAATTGCAAAACTGGGCTTTGTGAAGGCCGGAAGTGGATTTGTGAGATGGAACACATTAGAGACAACAGAGACAATACTTTGTGTATTGCGAAGTTGGCGATAATGTTTGTTCCAGCCATAAAGGCATTCCGGTATTCATGGAGTAGTTCTGCAATTTCCTCTTTATTGACTTTACAAGGAAGATGATTGTAGTATTCTTCCGTTCGTAGGAACTTTGGCCGTTAGCCCAATGGTTAAGGCACCGGGTTTTGGCTCCGGCTACAGTGGTTCGATTCCACTACGGCCAGCATCAGAAGCTCACTCTTATGGCGCTTATGCCGTCTTTGAGGGTGAGCTTCTCTCTTTTTGTCAGAAGCACATAGCAGCTTCCGCTTCCGGTAAGAAGAAGCCTCTCTCCTTCAAGCACATCCACTGGCGGTCTCTTATTTACAAGATCAAAGTCATTGCGGAAAGACCATTCTTTGATTGGCTTCCTGTACGTTCTCTCAAGATCCTCAAGACTGTCCAAAGGCGGAATACAGGGTCTTCTATCCAGCTCATCATAGGCTTCTTTGGTCGACGTTTTCGCTCCCTCTGTGACGATAATGAAGCCCTGTAGATCAGATCTAGCTGTTATTTCATTAACTTTCTCGCCTAATCCGGCAACTGTTGCTGCACGGAACTCTGAGATAAAGAATGGAACATCACAGCCGACTTTTGCCCCCAGATTCATAAGATCATGCTTTGATATTGGATTACCCGAAATGCTGTTCAGATACAGAAGAAGGCTTGCGGCATCTGACGATCCTCCGCCAAGACCTGCCTGAGTAGGGATGTTTTTGGCAACTCTCACAGAGATGCTTTTTTCAAAGCCAGTCTCCTCATGCCAGAGTCTTGCAGCCTTGTCCAATGTGGACTTTCCTTTCTCACACAGATCCTCAAGCCCTGTGACATCGACCTTAAATGGTCCATCGGAGATTGAGATGTCCAGAATGTCGTGAAGGCTGCATGTCTGAAAGATCGAGGCTATCGGATGATATCCGTCAGGTCTTCTCTCTCCTACGGCCAGGTGCCAGTTGACCTTTGCAGGTGCTCTCAGCTCCATAATCCAAGCTCCTTC
>JAFZUN010000344.1 GCA_017618315.1 Spirochaetales bacterium | reverse complement strand
GGCACAATAGTCATGCCCTGCGGAAGCGGAAAGACAGTCGTGGGAATGGGGATAATGTCAAAGCTCCAGACCAGGACACTTATACTGTGTCCGAACGTGGTGGCAGTGCACCAGTGGATCAACGAACTGAAAGCCAAGACCGACATAAATGAGGATCTGGTTGGTGAGTACTCAGGAGAAAAGAAAGAGATAAAACCAATCACAGTATGCACTTATCAGGTGCTGACATACAGACAGAGCAAGGACGATGACTATGAGCACATGAAGATCATCCAGAACGGAAACTGGGGTCTTGTGATCTATGATGAGGTTCACATGCTCCCCGCCCCTGTCTTCAAGATCACCGCCGAGCTACAGTCCGTATACAGGGCAGGCCTTACAGCCACCCTCATCCGTGAGGACGGACGTGAGGAGGATGTTTTTTCCCTTGTCGGTCCCAAGAGGTACGATATCCCCTGGACAGATCTTTCTCAGGCAGGCTGGATCGCAAGCGCATACTGCATAGAGGTCAGGGTTCCTCTCACCGCGGATCTTGAGCTACCCTACGCAATTGCCCAGAAGAGGGAGAAATACAGGATTGCAAGCACCAATCCGGCAAAAGAAGGCGTTGTCGAAGCTCTGCTCTCAAAGCATAAAGGAGAGAGCATCCTGATTATCGGCCAGTACCTTGACCAGCTCAAGGAAATACAGAAGCGTTTCGGATTCCCCATCATCACCGGAAGCACATCAAACACAAAGCGAGATGAGCTTTATGCAAGATTCCGAGAGGGAACCGACAAGGTCATAATTGTCTCCAAGGTCGCTAACTTCGCCATTGATCTTCCTGATGCCTCCGTGGCAATCCAGATATCTGGGACATTCGGCTCCAGACAGGAGGAGGCCCAGAGACTCGGCAGGATCCTCAGACCAAAGAAAAGAAGCAGCTTCTTCTACTCAGTGATTTCAAAGTACACAGTCGAGGAAGAGTTCTCTGCCAACCGGCAGAAATTCCTTGTGGAACAGGGATACAAATACGAGACAAGGGAGGTATGATGGACGCAAGGGAAGCATTTCTCTCCTACCTGAACACACTGGATGAGAACTATTATTTCTTTATTGCAAACAACATACTCGGCAAAATCCCCACGCCGTTCCACAAACCGGTGCTGAATCAGAGGATCCTCTCATTTCTCCTGAATGACGATAACAGAAAGAACATCCGTTCCTCCATAGACATCGATGAAAGACGGTACCTGTCACTTCTTCTGATAGCGGGAGAAACCTCAAGCAAACAGATCCAGAGTTTCTTCCCTTCTGACAGCTACCCTATTGTCGTGACCAGGATGTGTGGCCTGAGGGACAGGCTGATCATCTTGTTCTCAGACGGCAGATACAGCATAAACCCTGTCCTTGAGGACATAGTATCTGATGTCTTTGATGCTGCGCTGCTGTTCGGAGAGAACAAGAAAAAAAGACTAAGCGAACCTTATGCCGACAGGAACGTGCTTTCTGCATTCCTAAATCTCCTTATAAGCGGTGCTGTCCCGGTGCGGGAGGCAAACACACATCACTTTGTCAAATCAGACAGACTCGAGAAGGTTTTCCCGCAGTTCAGCAAAAACCATAGCACCCGAATGTTCACCCTGATAAAGGACCTTGCTCTCAAAGATAAAGCAGTAACAATACGGGAAACAAGATTCATACTAGACCGCAAAAGGTCAGAGGCTCTGCTCAGTCTTGATCCGCTCAACCTCATGGTCAGGGCAGTGCACGGTATGGAACGTGACGTGATGTCTCGCATCCTTGGAGTCCTTAAGGAACATGCTGTCTCAGAGGCAAGCCTGTCAAACCTTTACAGCATCCTCTCAGATGCGGATGAAGAGACATCCGCCTCGGTTCTTGAAGACATCTCAGCTTTCGGAATCATATGCAAGAAAGACGGATTCTATTATCTTAACCATGCAATTCTCTCCGAAAAACAGAGACAGTCACATCTGAGCATTGATTCGGATATGGAGGTCTCATATTATGGCACACCTAATGAAAATGACATATTATTCATATTTGCAGACATCAAAGTCTGTGACAAGCTCATAAGGTATTCCGTCACAAAAGCCAGCTTCACCAGAGCTCTGGAGCTTGGTCTCTCCAGAAATCAGATCCAGTATTACCTCGGGATTAATGACAATGAGCAGCTTAGAATCTGGGAGAATTCCTTCTCAAGAATCACCCTCTATGACGGCATAGTCATAAAGGGAGATGAGCAGATCGGCAGGCTGATCAGGATGCATCCCGAGATGAAGAAGTATGTCATCTGTGAGCTTTCTGACGGAGTCTTCCTGATGGAGCGCAGCTCTTATCATATCTGGCAAGAGATTCTTGCACACGCCATTGACATGTCTCACCTGCCACTGCCGCTTTCTCAAGCAGAAGTTGAGGAGCCTCCGAAAGACATTCCAAAGGAAATCCCTCCTTTCTTTGAGCTGCCCGATTCCCATCCGTCAGAACCTGAAGATAGCTGGAAGAAAACTGAAGCGGATCTTCTCTCATACGCCGAGCAGAACGGATGTGCCTCAGACACCTTGAAGGAACTGATCCGCTCAAGGTTGGTTGTCTCAAGAAGTCAGATAGGAAAAGACTGCAGGTATGCATCCATGCCTTCAGCAAGCGGGTTTGACTACAATGCCAAGCTGTCCATCATAAGGGCGGCGTTCAAGAGTCAGAAAGAAGGGAGTACTCCCCTTCTAAGGCTGGAGCTACCGGAGGAGACCATAATTGCGCAGCCGATTGAGATACTGAAAGGGAACTCCAACTCAAGTGTCCTTAAGGCACGGGTTCTGCCTGACGGAATTGACCGGAGCATCCCGGTTTCTTCAGTATTCAAGGTGACGGTCCTCAGATGGGTTCTGAGCTGAGATCCCCGAACTCCTTCTCATACTCATCAGACTTCTCTATCCACTGGAGCTCAAGGTCATTCTTCTGATCCTCCAGCTTCTGCTTGCGGCTGGCAAGTTCCCCTATCTTCTGGACGTTGCTGTAGTTCTCATGCAGGTTCATCAGGGCATTCACCTCAGAAATCTGAACATCGAGGTCATCGACCTTATTCATCAAAGCCTCAATCTCGCTTTTGAGCTTGTTACGTCTGTTACGGAGTCTGTTGGCCTCCGCCCTGTCAACCACAGGAGCCTTCTGTGAGAAATCAAATGACGCCTTGAACTCACTGTCCCTCTCCGCCTGACTCTTCGGAGCCTTGAGAACCTTTGAGGCTTTAGGGGCATCTGCCTCAATGCCCAGCCTCTGGTCCAGCTTCCACTGGAAATAGTCATAATCCCCGTTGAAGAACTCAGGAGCTCCGTCGGACAGATAAAGGATCCTGTCCGCTATGGCTCTGATGAAGTACGCGTCATGGCTAACAAAGATTATGGTGCCCTTATAGGCCTGAAGAGCCCTCAGGAGCATGTCTTTTGAGTTGATGTCCAGATGGTTCGTAGGCTCGTCCAGTATCAGCAGGCTTGCCGGCTGAAGGAGAATCTTCAGAAGCGCAAGACGTGACCGCTCCCCTCCTGAGAGCACCGATGCCTTCTTCTGGATATCATCGCCTGAGAAAAGGAAGGATCCAAGGGCATTGCGGATGGCACCCTCAGTTCCGTAAGAGCTAACCTGATCAAAGACAGTGCCGGACATGTCAAGGCTGTCAGCAGTGTCCTGGGCATAGTAGCCCACCTTCACACCTGTTCCAAGACGGGCCACCCCATCAAAATCAGGATCCTGCTGGGCAATGATCCTCAGAAGCGTGCTCTTTCCTATTCCGTTGTGACCTGTCACGGCCAGACGCTGGCCTTTTGTTACTATCATGTCAAAGTCATTGAACACAACCTGACTTCCATAGCGCTTGGTCATGTGCTCTATTACCACCATGTCATTGGGGCTGTGCGGTGGCTCAGGAAAGCTGAAATGCAGTGTTTTCAGATGACTTGGAACAACTACAGGCTCTATTTTGTCAAGCATCTTGATTCTGCTCTGGACCTGCTTGCTTTTGGTCGCCTTGTATCTGAAGCGCTCGATGAACTGCTCAGTGCGCTCAATCTCAGCCTGCTGTCTCTTGTATGCAGCCTCAAGCTGCTCTATCTCAAGCCTTCGCTGATTCTCATAGAAGGTGTAGTTTCCGCTGTATCTGGTAAGCTTCGCATTAAAGAGCTCATAGACCTCATTGACCGTGTCATCAAGAAAGCCTTTGTCATGGCAGACAAGGAAAACGGAGCCTTTGTATTTCTTCAGGAAGCTGTCAAGCCAAAGCCGGGCCTCAATATCGAGGTAGTTTGTCGGCTCATCCAGCATCATCAGATCAGGACTCTCACAAAGGACCTTTGCAAGGGCGATGCGCATCTGGTAGCCGCCGGAGAACTCGTTGCACGGTCTCTTCATGTCGGATGACGTGAATCCAAGACCCTTGGCAACAGCATAGATCTCCTGTTCACGGTCATAGTATGAGGAGTCCAGAAGCTGTTCCTGGAGTTCATTAAGCTCTTCCAATAACTCCGGAGAATGATCCGAGACAAGAAGATGTTCAATCTCATGCTGGCGCTCAAGGTTCTCTGAGAAGCGCTCAAAGCCCTTCTCTATCTCCTCGTAAACGGTGTTGCCCCTGAGGACTATGTCACTCTGCGGAAGATAAGAGACGCGCATTCCCCTGGTCTTTGTCACCTGCCCTCCGTCACAAGGCATGAGGCCGGCGATGATCTTCATCAGTGTGGACTTTCCCTCACCGTTTCCGCCTGCAAGAGCCGCACGGGCATGCTCCCCCAGCGTAAGGGACACATTTGAGAGTAAAGTCCTGTCTCCGAAGGAGAGGTTTATGTTCTGAACCTGAAGAATACCCATGTCCGTCACTGCTCCAGTACAAATTCATCAAACAGAGGGAGAGCAAATGAGACATAGCCGTTTGTCTCCCCTTCAATTATACCTTTTCTTATGAGCCGCATCCTGTACGGGTTGAAATGATTGCTGTCATATCCAAGCATCTTACGGATTGCCGAGACCTGTCCTGTCTTGATTCTTGCTATTGCAGTCAGTACTTCCTTGTCAGTTTTTGAAAGCTCAGACCAGATTTTCTCATATACATATTCTTCAAGTCTCTGCTTGAAAAACTGTAACACGGATTTGTAATCCCCTTCATTTTCATATGCAAGATAACCCAAGAGCTGGAATGCATAAGGATATCCTCTGGTCTGTTTTGCCATATCAAGAGCATCTTCTTTTGAAACACCCAGATTGTTGATATAGTTGAGGGCCATTGTTCCCGTGTTCAATGGAGAAAGATGCAGTTTGGGTGCCCTGTAGAGAAATGTCATCGTCTTCTCGTTCTGCAACGAATAGATATTGTCATACAGGCCGGTCATCAGCAGATAGACAGGCAGATCCTGTCTGAGGAATATCTGAAACGAATGTGCGAATTCACGCATAATGCTGCTGTTTGTAACCTCATCTATGGCTATCAGGACCCTTTTGCCTTTTTTGCCGAGGCTTGCGAGCATTCTTGAAAGAGCAACTTCTGCATCGGTTATGGGAGCTTCTCAGCTGATTTCCAGTCCCAGACCAAAGAAAGACAGATTGATTTTTGCGCTTCTGAATACCTTTACAAGTGTATTGTCACTTGTCAGTTTCGTAAGCAACCCGTTCAGAAGATCTCTCTCCGGATTCAGTTCCACTGTAATCCAGTCTTCCGAAGCATCCAGAGTTTTCATGATATTGCTCATGAAAACGGTTTTTCCTGAACCTCTGACCCCTGTGATGATGTATGTCTGCTGGACCGGAGGATTGCTTTTGAAAGTATTCACAACCTCGTCAGTCTGACTGATGCGCTCGATTATCTGATCCGGAGACTTCCCGAATGTCAGGGTATAGGGATTGTTCTTCATAAAGGACCTCTTTTACTGTTCTTTACTGTTTTCAAATACTTTTACTGTTCTTTACTGTTTCACTATATTTTTACTGTTCTTTACTGTTTCTGTCAACTCAGCTTATGTCAACACTTGAACAAACTTCACTGTTCCTATAATATAAGAACCACTGTGCGTATGTGCAGAATCTCCGCTGGTCCGAAGGCGGCCTTAACAGCCTGACCGGGTGACGCAGTGAGAAAAAGTGCTGGGGACGGATGACAAAGAATAATCCGTCACAATGTTAGGAGTCAGAAATGGCAGTAGTAACAATGAAGAGTCTGCTTGAGGCAGGCGTTCATTTCGGTCATCAGACAAAGAGATGGAATCCCAAGATGGCCAGTTTCATTTTCTCAGAGAGAAATGGAATCCACATTATTGACCTGCAGAAAACATCTGCATGCATCGTCGAGGCTTACGAGGCAGTCCGTGCCGTCGTCAAGCAGGACAAGCCGGTTCTTTTCGTCGGAACCAAGAAGCAGGCTCAGCAGGCAATCGAGACAGAGGCAAAGCGTTGCGGCATGCCTTATGTGAACAACCGCTGGCTCGGTGGTATGCTCACAAACTTCGCAACAATCAAGAAATCAATCGCAACACTCAAGAAGATTGAGAAGATGTCCGTTGACGGAACATTCGACTCACTCACAAAGAAGGAAGTTGCACTTCTCACAAAGCAGAAAATCAAGCTCGACAAGAACCTTGGCGGAATCAAGGACATGACAGAGCTTCCCGGAATCATCTTCATCATCGACACCCGCAAGGAAGCACTTGCTGTCGCAGAGGCAAAGAGACTCGGAATCCCCGTTGTCGCAGTCGTCGATACAAACTGTGATCCCACAGACATCACCTACCCCATCCCGGGAAACGATGATGCAATCAGAGCTATCAGCCTGTTCGTTGAGATCATCGCTAACGCAGTCTGCGATGCAGACACAGAGACCGGAATCCAGATCATCGAGTCCCTCCCCGCAACAGAGGAAGAGACAGCTGCCCTTGAGGCCCAGGCCGTAGAGGACAAGGACGCCGAGGCTGAGGAAGCCGAAGAGGACAAGGAGTAAGATATGGCAACAATCACAATGGATATGATCAAAGCACTGCGTGAGATCACACACGCCGGCATCATGGACTGTAAGAAGGCTCTTCAGGAGTCTGACGGTGATTTCGACAAGGCTGAGGAGTACCTCAAGAAGGTCGGTCTCGCAGCAGTCGAGAAGAGAGTTGACCGCGCAACCGATAACGGAAGAATCACATATGTCATCACAGACAAGAAGGCCGTCATGATTGAGGTCACATGTGAGACAGACTTCGTCGCAAAGAACGAGCAGTTCAAGGAGCTCGGTGCAAAGCTCTGCGTCATGGCAATCGAGAACGGCTATACAGAGCCTAACGATGCAATGCAGGAAGTCGTCAACGGACTGATCGCCACAATCAACGAGAACATGAAGGTCAAGAAGCTTGTTGTCATGGACATCGCAGCAAACGAGTTCGTCATGGGTTACAACCACGCTGACGGAAACATCGGTGTCCTGGTCAAGTTCGCAGCCTCCAACGCTGACGCTTTCAAGTCAGAGGCTTTCAAGACATTCGCATTCAACACAGCAATGCATGTCTGCGCAGCTTCCCCGATGTACCTTTGCGATGCAGACGTCCCGAAGGATTACGAGGAGAAGCAGCTTGAGATCTTCCGCGCACAGGTCGCATCCGATGAGAAGCTCAAGAACAAGCCGGAGAAGGTTCTCGAGGGAATCGTCACAGGTAAGCTCAAGAAGCACTATGCAGAGATCTGCCTGATGGATCAGGTTTTCCAGATCAGCAATGACGATGGTCTCACAGTCGCACAGCTTCTCGCTAAGTTCAACAAGGACAACGGAACAGACGTCAAGATCGTCGGTTACGAGAGATTCCTCGCAGGAGCATAATGATGCAGCAGGAAGCCGTCCGCATAGGGCGGCTTCTCTTT
>JAFZUN010000343.1 GCA_017618315.1 Spirochaetales bacterium | reverse complement strand
GCTCAGCGGTTAGAGCAGAGGACTCATAATCCTTTGGTCGAGAGTTCAAATCTCTCTGGGCCCAAAACGGAAACGGACTGTCACGAGTGAATTGACCCCAATTCATTGGAGCGGTTCTTGAAAAGCTAGGTTGCCAATTTCCTGAAATCAACAGGAGAAAGGTAACCTAGTTTTTTTTGAATTCGCTGGTTGTTGTACCAGTGAATGTAATCATCAATCAGCTTGACCATCTCGTCAACAGTCAGAAGCTGTTTTGTCTGCCTGATTGTCTCAGACTTCATCAGTCCGAAGAAGTTCTCCATGCATGCGTTGTCCCAGCAGTTACCCTTGCGGGACAGGCTCTGTCTCAGTCCGAGTTTTTTCAGATGTCCGATGTAACTCGGATGTGTGTAGGTCCAGCCCATGTCAGAATGAATCAGAGCCCCCCTGTACCGTCCCAGTCCACTGACAACCCCCTTGACCAGTTCCAGACTGATGTGGCGGCTGATTCTGTAAGAGACAATCTCACGGTTCCAGAGATCCATCACCGCAGCCATGTAGATCCAGCCCTCATCGGTCGGCAGATATGTGATGTCCGTCACCAGCTTCCTCATGGGCCCGTCCGACCTGAAGTTCCTTGAAAGAACATTGCCGGGAAGTTCAGCAGGGTTCTCCTTTAGGGCAAGGTAGTAGTTCTTTGGATAACGTCTCCTGCGGATCTTCGCATGCAGATCGAACTTGCTCATCACACGCTCCACACGCTTGTGGTTAAGTTTCTCTGCAAATCCTTCGTTTACGAGGCATTTGGCCATTCTCTTTGAGCCATAGGCCCACCGGTTCTGCTCCTGGACACACCTGATGGCTTCAGAGAGTTTCAAGTCCTTCTGATTCTCCTCATTCTCATGTTTCTTCCAGAAGTGGTAGGTGCTGGAGCTCAGTCCGAGCTCTTCAAGACATCTTCTGAGAGGGATTCCAAGTCTTCTGCATTCGCCAATCGCTCGTAGAATCTTTTTTTTTGAGGATCCGTCTCGCTTTCCGCACAGACCCGGAAGTACGTCCTGTAGATAATGATCTCTTCTTGCAGCTCTTTGATCTTTTTCTGGTCTTTCGTCATGGGAACCTTCCTTTCCGGGTCTGCCACGTCTTCTGGAGCAGATTCCGTACTCATTATAGTTCCTTTTCCAGCTTCGTAGTATGTTTTCAGGAAAACCAAACTCATGTATTGCCTCAGGCATCGTGAGATTTCTTTCCTGTATCTCCCTGACAATCCTGATCTTCTCTGATTCAGGGATGGCCTCATGATAACGGCGGCGCTTTGATTCAAGCCATGAATGGTCTCCGGCATCAAACGAGTGGACTATCTTTCGCGCATACCTTTTGCTAATTCCTGTAATCTTGGCAATGTACTCCCCCCGGAAACCTTGCTTATACAACTCATAAAACTTTCTTCTCTGTTCTTCTGTGATTTTGGGCAAAATGAAACCCCCGTGTTGGATTTGCTCCAACAAACGGGGGTCGATTCATGTTTCCCGGCTTTTTCTTACTCCTCGGTTCCTTCCTTATCCATATAGAAATATCCGCCCTTGGCGAATGCCCTCTTTCCCGCAAGTTTCAGATACAGGATGAAGGCAATGACAACGTAGGCTGCGGTTATTCCCAGGAAGCCAAGCACATTGCCCTTTGCCGGCCAGTTCACCAGTGCAAGGATCGGAAGTGCAAACACGAACATAAGGCCTGTTGAGTTGGCATACTCCTGGGCAACAGGAGTCTCAAAATCAGGATCAACTACACGCACAAGGGAGAGTGCTGTAGGAAGTGTTCCGTTTGCGGTTCCGAAAATCATAAGGAACCTCATGAAAGAGAAATCCTTGAAAAGCCTTGAGCAGAACCATGGCGTGATGAAACATGTGATCAAAATACCGATGGCGGTGAGCACAAGAATCACAACCCAGTACTGGCGGATGGCTGCAATGCTGATGGCGCCCAGACAAGCTGCAACCGTGAAATCAACTGCAATACCGTCAATCCTGTTGCATGTCTGATTATCAATGACATGCTCTGCATGTGCCGCAATGAGGATCTTGCGGACCAGGATAGCGCACAGCATGCTTATGACAAAGTTGATTCCCCAAAGACCCTGGACAGCCTCAAGGACCTTGCCTCCGACGAATGTTCTGACAATCCACTCAAGACCAGCGAGAATAAGGAAGCTGATGAGATAGACAAACAAAATCAGCGCGATATGAAGCGTGAATGTGTCCATTGACTCACTTACTGTGGTCTGGAAACTGGTTGCAACCCTGTCCTTCTTGAGCTTGAAGAATCCTGTCCCGCTCTTTCTGTTGCGCAGTTTCTCAACATAATCGGCACTGAGCCAGCCCTTATTGGCTGCACGGTTGATCAGGAAAACTCCCACGACAGAACCGATGACAAATCCGATTGCCGCCATTGTAAGTCCTACATCGCCTGCATGAGCGACATTGTACGGAGCACCCTCCCACACCTTTGCCATTGACTCAGCCTGACCCGGGCCAAGCTCAAAACCAAGACAAAGAGTAAGTCCGATTGCCACAGCTGATCCCGGAAGCAGCGCACGCAGCAGGAATAATGCCGCGCCAAGACCCAGGAAACACTGAAGACCGTACTCTGCAAGAAGCGCAGTCACGTTCGCCCACAGTGACCCCTTCCTCTGGGCCTTCTCCTTCTTTGCAGGAATCCTGAGCTGCATCGCTATGAACGAGATGTTCAGAAGATGGAACATCAGCTCCTCAAGGAAGACCTTCCCATTCTGCAGGTTCAGGTACTTTGCAATGTAGTTGTAGAAAATGAAAAGGAACACTCCTCCGATCATCGGAGCCGGGATGAGGTACTTCTGAAGGAAGTGGACCTTGGATCTCAG
>JAFZUN010000342.1 GCA_017618315.1 Spirochaetales bacterium | reverse complement strand
GTTCTCCATCACTGAGAACAAGATAATCATGCTCATAATCATCAACTTGATCCTTCTGGTGATGGGATGTTTCATGAACATGGTTTCAATTGTCTATATCATGACGCCGATACTTCTGCCGATTGTCCAAAGGCTTGGAATGCATCCGGTGCAGTTCGGAATAATGATGATCCTGAACCTCGGAATAGGACTTCTCACACCACCTGTCGGCCAGGTCCTGTTTGTCGGATGCTCTGTCGGAGACATATCAATGGAGAAGCTCACCAAGGCGCTTCTGCCGCAGATGGCATTTATGGTGCTGGCCCTGATTCTGGTCACTTTCATACCGGGTATCACAATGTGGCTCCCGCATCTTGCAGGTTATGTTTGATTAATGGAGGAATGAATAAATGAGATTTGGAATGTGCACGGACATAGCCACCGCAACACGTGACCGTGTAGAATATGCTCTTCTGGAGCGGATCAAGGAAGCGGGCTTTGATTATGTCGAGTTTCCCTTGATGATGATAGACACCTTGTCTGATGAGGATTTCGAGTATCTTCTCAAAGAGTTGAAGAGACTTGATCTTGCATGCGACTGCAGCTGCAACTATTTCCCCGGAAGAATCAAGGTCACCGGACCCACTGCAAACAAGGAGGAGATAGATGCCTACCTTGAACATGCGATGGGCAGGGCAAAGAGGATGGGAGTCAAGAAGATTGTATTCGGAAGCAACAACTCCCGTAATCTTCCTGAGGGTGAGTCTTTGGAGCAAGGTTACGACGAGCTCTGCAAGACCATTCATGAGTCTGTTGTGCCTTATTGTCAGAAATATGGCATTCATGTGGTTATGGAGCCTATCCGCAAGCAGTCCGGTAACATCCTCATCACCGTGAAGGACGGATGGTATGTGGTCAACAGGGTCCACAGGCCGGAGGTCGTGCTCCTGGCAGACCTGATGCACATGATGTACAACGAGGAGAACGCAGAGGATCTCAGGGAAATCTATCCTCTGTTGCATCATGTCCATGTCTGCGAGATGGACAGGCTTATTCCGGAGGACGGATTCAGCCCGTTCCTTCAGAAGGCTCTGGGAATCCTCAAGGAGCTTGGATATGACGAGACCATCTCATTCGAGAGTAAAGGTGGAAAAGGACCGGACAGCATGAAGAAGGCTCTGGTCCAGCTGAAGGAATTCTTCGGAAAATAGAAGGAGTATTTAATGGCACGTATTAAAACAGCTATCATCGGTTGCGGAAAGAACGCAAATGAGCTTCATACCCCCATACTGCTCAGACATCCCGAGTTCGAGGTTGTGGGAACATATGACATTGTATTTGACAGAGCTGACAAGCTTGCAAAGATTTTCTATCTGAACGGACATAAGAACTGTAAGGCATACAACACCAGGGAGGAACTTCTTGCCACTGATGTTGAGTACTGTCTGGTCCTTACCAACAGCCACATGCACACAGAGGTCGCTGCGGCATGTCTTCGCGCAGGAAAGAATGTCCTGATCACCAAGCCTTGGGCCAAAGACAGCGCGGATGCCGCATTCATCATCGAAGAGGCAAAGAAAGCAAAGGCCAAGTTCGGTGTTCACCTCATGCCGTTCCTTCCTCAGAACTGGGGCACGGATCTTGCGACCGTCAGGGAGTACATTAAGAACGGTGAGATCGGTGAGGTCTATGAGATCCGCAGGCGGGCGGCTACTTTCGGAAAGAGATATGACTGGCAGATCTGGAAGGATCAGGCTGGCGGATATCTTAACAACTGGGGCCCGCATCTTCTCGGACAGATTATGGCTGCGGTTGATGAGCCGATTGTAAAGGTCTGTGCAGAAAAGAAGCAGGTCATCATGGACGGTGACTGCGAGGATACCTTCATTGCCAACATGAAGACACAGAGCGGAATAATCCTCAACTGTGAGCACTGCATCATGGTTGACAAGCTGCCTCACTGGATAGTTCAGGGAAGCAAGGGAACAATCTTCATCACTGACGGCACGATTGACATTCATAAGATCAGCTATCCTGGTCCAATAGATCCTACTGCTTACAGGTCAAAGACCAATGATGACAACACGACAGGACCGCTTCCGGGAGCTTACAACGGGGACCGTTATGCAATCTATACCCACATTGCTGATGTAATCAGAGGCAAGTGTGATTATCTGGTTCCTCTCACATTCACAAGGAACCTGACAACTGTCTGTGATGCAATCCACAAGAGCGCTGACACAGATGAGATCGTCAGGATCTCACCGGAGGAATGGAACAGACCGCTCTGACATAAATGTAAGAAAAGGCCATCATGCGTCAGTATGGTGGCCTTG
>JAFZUN010000341.1 GCA_017618315.1 Spirochaetales bacterium | reverse complement strand
CTGGTAAGCCAGTCAGATGAGCAGATCAGGCTCAGGCACAACCCTTATTACTGGGACACCGTGAAAACTGATTTCGTCGACATCATATTGGGAGAGGGTCATGACAGCGAGTTCCTGAACGGTTCAATCCAGTGGTCCATGGCCGCCATAACAGATGCAGCGGATTACATGATCCTGTCAAAGCTCTATGCCACGACGTTCTTCTATTTCAGCGCCACAGAAGGCGCTTATGCGAATGAGAACATCCGCAAGGCATTGATTGATGTAATTCCGTGGGATTTCATCAGAAGCCTGCAGGGAAGTCTGATAGAGTCCACATCAATTGTCCCTGACAGTGGCCTGAAAGCAGAGATTAATGATGATATTCTTTATCTTCTTGCTGAGGGAGGATATCCTTACGGAGAAAAGACCTTGCCTATGATCAGCATGGCAATCACACGCGGAGCCCAGAACTCCACGGTTGCGGAGCTGATAGCAAAGCTCTGGTCCACCACATTCGGAATCACGGTCACACTGAACACGGTTCCTCTGACAGTGTTCGCATCCGTGCCCGAGGATAACCCGTACGACTTCTGCACAATCACCTGGATCGGAGACTACTTTGATCCAATGGCATTCCTGCAGCTCTTTGCCTCTGACAGCTCATTCAACCTTGCCAACTTCAAGGATGAGGAATATGACGCTCTGTTGGAACAGGCTGCAAATGCAGCCGACGAGCTCTCAAGACGAGAGATTCTCCTTCAGGCAGAGCAGGTCCTGCTTGACTCCGGTGCGGTCATTCCCATGTCCACTGCTTTTGCCACGAACTTTGTCAGAAAGGACATGATCTCAGGGTGGGCATCAAATCCGCTTGACATCCATCCGTTCAAGACAATCAGCTTCAATTGATTTTTTCTCAGCCTTCCTCAACAAGGCATGAGCTCTGGCATACCACGGCATCACCTGTCCCAAGCTCACCGAGCATGTGCTCCGCAGTCTTGGCCTTCACGCAGAAACAGTCCTCAGCTACTCCAAGAAGCTCTGCCATCCTCTTTCGGATTGAGTCTTTATAAGGTCCCAGTTTAGGGCTCTGAAGAATGACTGTAGTGTCAACATTGACTATCCTGAAGCCTTTTTCCCTTACAAGAGACACTACGTTCTCTAATAGTAAGGCTGAGCTTATTCCCTTGTACTTGGGATCCGTATCCGGAAACAGTGTTCCGATATCACCCAGAGAGCATGCCCCGAGCAGCGAATCTATCACAGCATGGATAAGCGCATCGCCGTCTGAATGGCCAAGACAACCCTTGGGTGATTCTATTCTGACACCACCTAGAACCAGATCCCTGCCCTCGGTGAGCCTGTGTATATCCCAGCCTGTTCCTACTCTCATAAAACCCTCCACTTACCTGAGGTCGGTTGAATAAGTGATCTTCCTGTTATCACTGCTTCCCTGAACAAAAACCACCTTCCCGCCCCAGTCCATGAAGATCTCGGTGTCATCCGTGTAGCTCTTTCCGCTCTTTGCGGCAAGATGCGCCTCATAGATGTCCGGGAACCTGAAAGTCTGCGGGGTCTGCACCGTACAAACCCCATCCCTGCTGAGCCTGCCGCATAGTAAGCCGTCCTCACCAACCTTTACGATTGTGTCCGTTATACGGATGCATGGACATGCGCCGCCATGCACGTCTGCAGCATCAAGACAGGCCTTCACAATATCTGAAGTCACAAATGGTCTTGCACCATCATGAATGCTTACCATCTTAATATCATTGCATTTTTTACATTCAGTGAGTGCTTTCAGGGCATTGAAAACAGATTCCTGCCTTGTTGCTCCGCCCTTGACAAAAAGCACTTCAATACCGGAATTCAATTCAGTCAGACCGCTTACAATATCCCTTACAACCTCAAGATCACCGTCGCGATATGTGACTGCAAGCACACCTGTTCCGGTAACCTGAAGGAATGGGCGAATAGCCATGGCCAGAATCGGTTCACCACCGATAGTGAGGAATTCTTTCTTGACTGCTGAATCACATGATTCATTGAACCTGCGTGAGGAACCTGCGGCTGTCACAATAACTGCGTGGCAGGATGACATCATCTCTCCAGGTAGGCGAAGATTGTCTTCTCAATCTCTTTCTTGTCCTTGCCCAGGGCATAGGA
This sequence comes from Spirochaetales bacterium, assembly GCA_017618315.1. GTDB lineage: Bacteria > Spirochaetota > Spirochaetia > Sphaerochaetales > Sphaerochaetaceae > UBA9732. The sequence goes on along the minus strand of JAFZUN010000341.1, from coordinate 3,512 downwards.
GCACTCATCAATGAGAAGACTCAGCGCATTGTCGTAAAGCTTTCTCTCCTGCACCGGCAGTTCCTTGACCTTGCTCCTGTGATACAGGCCCTGAACCACCTTGGCAATCGAATAGATGGATCCTTCCTTTATCAGGTCAACGTTCATCTGATAACGGGCCTTCCAGTCAACGGATACAGGCTCATACTTGCTTGAGATTGACTCAAGGGCCTTCATTGCATCTTCCGGGGCGACAATGGCTCTGACTCCAGACTCAGCGACCTTCTGCACGGGAATGCTCACAGTCATGTCTGACATGTCAATGTAAATGACATAATAGAGCACAGGTGCTTCCCTGACTATGCGCTCCCTTATGTCCTTCACGACACCGACACCCTGCAATGGATATACCACGTGCTCTCCAATCTTGAACTGAGTGTTGATTTCTGAAGTCATGTTATTATTATAAACCCATTTAGTTATCTGAACAAGAAAGGATTGAAGAAAAAAACCCGCATGGGTTATATTATGCTGTTGTGCAATGAAAGCACATCCAAGGTATTTAGAGAACATGAACACATTGAGCATAAGACGCTGCGGCGTACTGATCCATCCTACATCATTCCCCTCCCCATTCGGAATCGGCGATTTCGGCCAGGAAGCACGTGAGACCCTCACAATACTTGCAAACGCAAAGGTCTCCCTGTGGCAGATACTGCCACTCGGACCCACCGGTTACGGGGACAGCCCGTACGCGGCAAGATCAACATTCGCGGGAAACGAGTTGCTGATTGACCTCAGGACACTGGACCAGATGTTCGGAATCGGATGGCCATACCGTGACCCCAATAACGACTGTAAAGGACGTGTGGACTACACAAACGTCTATGCCCGCAAGATGCCTCTTCTCAAGGAGGCCGCATCCTTGTTCATCAAAGGCGATGCCCCCAAGGACAACTTCAAGGCTTTCTGCAAGAAGAACTCATGGTGGCTGGATGATTATGCCCTCTATCAGGCTCTTGTGAACCATTTCAATGACTCCCGCTGGCAGCTTTGGGATCCGGATCTCAAGGTCAGGAAGAAAAGCGCCCTCACAAAGTGGACAAAACAGCTCTCCGATGAGATCGAGATATATAAGGTCCTGCAGTATTTCTTTTTCACGCAATGGGAGGAGCTTCATAGGTTCGCCAACAACCTCGGAATCCAGATAATCGGAGATCTCCCCATCTATGTGGCAGGAGACAGCGTTGATGCATGGACAAATCCGCATCTCTTCAAGATTGACGAGCAGGGAAACCAAACAGCTCAGGCAGGCTGCCCGCCTGACGGATTCAGCTCGGAAGGCCAGCTCTGGGGAAACCCCGTCTACAACTGGCCCGTGCATGCTGAAGACAATTACTCCTGGTGGCGCAAACGCATGGAGATGACCCTGAAGATGGTGGATATTGTAAGGATAGATCACTTCAGAGGTTTTGAGGCCTACTGGGAAGTACCCGCAGGAGCCAACACCGCAATCAACGGACAGTGGGTGAAAGGCCCGGGAATGGATCTTCTGAAGCACTTCAAGGGAATGAATGTCATTGCGGAGGATCTTGGAATCCTCTCCCCGGAAGTCTATGAGCTCAAGAGGAAAAGTGGCTTCCCCGGAATGAAGATCACTCAGTTCGCATGGGATTTCTCAAAAGGATATTTTAACGCCGACCATGAGTTCCTGCCCCACAATCTGGAGCCCAACTGCGTCGCATACATTGGAACACATGACAATGAGACTGCAAGAGGATGGTTCAACGGAACCTCGGATATGATCAGGGACATTGTCAGACGCTACTATCAGTGCTCTGATGAGGATGTTGTATGGCAGATGATCAGGGGAAACCTTGCAAGCGTCGCCAACACCGTCATAATCCAGATGCAGGACATCATGGGCCTGGACAACAGTGCAAGGATGAACCTTCCTGCATCGGTGGGAAGCTCAAACTGGTCATGGCGCTATGATCCGTCTCTGATGCAGGGCTGGATGATAGACAGGCTCCGCGAGATGATCTGTCTTTACGGCAGAGCGCATAACTGAGCAGAAGCCCCAACAATCAATCCGAATTAGGATATATATGCCTCTTTGTTGCCATCGGTTGCATTTTAGCCCTAAATCCGGAAGTTTTTACTGAATCCAAATTGACATGCTGCCCATAAAAAATGGACACTTAAGCATGGACGAACTAAAAGCACGAATTCTTTCGGACGGCAAGGTCCTTCCGGGTAACATCATCAAAGTCGGGTCATTCCTGAACCACAGAGTAGATTCAGATCTCATGGGCAGAATGGCTGACGAATTCGCAAAACATTTCGACATCTCGAAAATCACGTTGATCCTCACAATCGAGGCAAGCGGTATTGCCCTTGCAACTGTCTGCTCATACAAATGGGGAATCCCCCTTCTTTTTGCAAAGAAGGCCAAGAGCGACAACATCGAGAACGGCCTGTTCTGCAGCGAGATCTACTCCTATACATACAAGAAGACCGTCAAGGTCATGGTGGAGTCAGAGCTTCTCAAGAGTACAGACCATGTGCTTGTCATGGATGACTTCCTGGCAAACGGGGAGGCAATCAGGGGCCTGACCGATCTGGTTCGCGATGCAGGTGCCACCCTTGAGGGAATTGGCATTGCAATAGAGAAAGGCTTCCAGGGTGGCGGTGACAAGTTCCGCAAGGCGGGAATCGACATCTACAGCCTTGCCGTGATTGACGAAGCGGAGAACGGACAGATCAAGTTCAGAGACTGAAACAATGAAAACAGACGAAGAGAGAGTGCTGATTCTGGATTTCGGAAGTCAGTACAACCAACTCATTGCCAGACGCGTAAGAGAAATCGGAATTTACTGTGAAATCAAGCCTTTCTCTTTCCCTTATGAAGAAATAAAAGCTTTCAATCCTATAGCCCTGATTCTCTCCGGAGGTCCTTCGAGCGTTTATGCCGAGAATTCACCGAAGATTGATCCAAGGGTTTTCGAGCTCGGCATTCCCGTTCTTGGAATCTGCTACGGGGCACAGCTCATGGCCCACACACTCGGCGGAAAGGTCGTTCCAGCCGACAGCATGGCCAACAGGGAATACGGCAGAACAGAGACAGAGTTCGATATCAATTCTACCTTATTCGGAAATATAACCGAAAAAAGCATCACGTGGATGAGCCACGGCGACAGCGTCAAGAAGCTTCCCGAGGGCTTTGTTGCAACAGCACATTCCAAAGGCTGTCCTTTTGCAGGCTTTGAGGATAACAATAGGCGCTTTTATGCCGTCCAGTTCCATCCCGAGGTAAGCCATACGGAGAAAGGCACCGAAATACTCAGGACATTCCTCATGGACATCGCGGGCGCAAAGGCCAAGTGGTCCATGGCCTAGTACAAGCAGACGGCAATTGATTCCATCCGCGCAAAGGTCAGAGACGGCAAGGCCCTTCTTGCGCTCTCAGGCGGAGTCGACAGCTCAGTGGCCGCAGCCCTCATGAGCCAGGCCATAGGGAAAAACCTCACATG
>JAFZUN010000340.1 GCA_017618315.1 Spirochaetales bacterium | reverse complement strand
CAGAAACCCCTGGAAGGCTGTCAGCCCCACTGCCCTTGCTGCTATTCCAAGAGAGGAAGAGACTGCGAAATAACCTAATGCAATAGGTATTCCGGCCTTGAGTCCCCTTATGAATGCATCCCTCTTTGTCATGGGTAATGTTCTAGCCAGATTGAGTATCTAATGTCAAGAATCTGAGACGGACACTGGCTTGAGCTTCCTGTTCGTGGTGATCTTCATGGTCACAAAGCAGGCTGTGGCACCAATCACATCGGACACGGGCTCAGCAGCAAACACACCCACGACTCCCAGATTGAACATATTGGGCAGGATGTAGATGAGCGGAATCACCAGGATGGCCTTACGGAACAGGGAGAAGAACAGAGCGTATCTGGCCATGCCCAATGCCGTGAAAGTGCTCTGACCTGTTGTCTGCATTGCCATGAAGAATTGAAGGCAGAAGAAGACCCTGATTGCTATGATGCTGCACTCGTAAACCGCGCTCTCCTCAGTGAAAAGGCCTGCGAAGAAACCGGGCCAGACCATCACAAGGACCCAGACAATCAGAAAGTAAACAAAAACCATAATGAACAGGTAGTTGCTGGTGGACCTTGTGCGGTCAAACCTCTTGGCCCCGTAGTTGTAGCTCATGATAGGCTTTGCGGCACCGGAGATGCCATGCATCACTGTCAGCAGGACCTCTCTCATGGAGGAGATGACAGTCATGGCTCCGACCCATGAGTCACCGCCCAGAAGCTGGAGCCTTGCATTGCTGAACATGGAGACCGCGCTGTTTGTAAGTGCAAAGCAGAAATCGGTAACGCCCAGAGCCATTATCTTTCCGATCAACCTGATGTCAGGCCTGAATCCCCTGAATGTAAGCCTGATAGGAGCACGCCTGCCGCAGAGGAACATCAGAACCCATGCAGCGCTCACGAACTGGGCTATTATTGTCGCTATGGCAGCGCCCTTGACCCCCATCCCGAGGACAAAGATGAACACCGGGTCCAGAACAATGTTAATCACTGCCCCTATCATAACGGTCAGCATTCCGGTATGCGCATAACCCTGGGCATTGATGTACGGGTTGAGGCCTACCGATATCATCACGAACACCGTGCCTATCAGATAGACATCGAGGTAGTCGTTGGCGTAGCTGAAAGTCACATCGGAGGCCCCTATGATCCACAGGACATCCTCCTTGACCGAATATGCCACGATTGTGAGCACCACGCCGGTTGCAACAAGCATGAAGGCCGCATTGGCCATGTACCTTGAGGCAAGGTCCTTGTCCCCTTCCCCGCTTGCCATTGCAAAAAGCGGAGAGCCGCCGTTGCCGAACAGGTTCTGGAATGCGGTTATGATGGTGATGATGGGAAAAGCAAGCCCTATTCCAGTAAGAGCAAAGGAACCCGCTCCCGGAATGTGACCCAGATAAATCCTGTCGACAATGCTGTACAACGCATTGATGAGCACGGCAGCTGTCATAGGTACAGCCATCCTGAAGATGTTCTGAGGAATGCTCCCCTGAGTGAAATCGCTTCTGTCCTTGACCGCCATGCCTTTCATTTTCTCAGCAGATTAGAAAAATGCCCATGCAACCTTGAGAGTCACATGGGCTTTGCCATTAAGATCAGTAGTTCTCGGCGTTGACTTCGAAATAAGCCTGCGGATGAGCGCAGACAGGACACATCTCAGGAGCCTTGGTTCCTACGCAGATGTGACCGCAGTTGCGGCACTTCCAGACCTTGACCTCGCTCTTGGCGAAGACCTTCTGGGCCTCAACGTTCTCAAGAAGAGCTCTGTAGCGCTCCTCATGATGCTTCTCAATGGCACCCACCATGCGGAACTTTGCGGCAAGGGCCTTGAATCCTTCAGCCTCAGCTGTCTTTGCAAAGCCCTCATACATGTCTGTCCACTCGAAGTTCTCTCCGTCTGCAGCAGCCTTGAGGTTGTCTGTGGTCTTACCGATTCCCTCAAGCTCCTTGAACCACATCTTTGCATGCTCTTTCTCATTCTCGGCTGTCTCAAGGAAGATTGCTGAGATCTGCTCGTAGCCTTCCTTCTTGGCCACTGATGCGAAATAGGTGTATTTGTTTCTAGCCTGTGACTCGCCTGCGAATGCGGCCTCCAGGTTCTTCTCTGTCTGTGTTCCAGCGTACTTGCTCATGTTTTTCTCCTTTTTTATCAGTATTTTTAAGATACCATTTATAGTTTAAAAAGCAATAGTAAACCCAAATGTAAACTTATGCTAAACTCTTATTTGTCCGCCTCGACAGCAGGCACCTCGGCCTTCTCCGGCTCCCTCTTCTCAAGCTCCGCACCATAGTCGAAAACATATGAGAGAAGAACCATCGCGATTCCGAAACCAATTCCGAAATCAAACCTGACATCATCCCAGCACCTGAAAATAGCGCCAAGGATTGCGGCGACAATTGCGGATGCGACTGGCACAACGATATTGACAATTCCGAGTGTCCTGAATGACTTTGCACCATCATGTGTGAACGGGGTTCCTGCCTTCTGCTCCAT
>JAFZUN010000339.1 GCA_017618315.1 Spirochaetales bacterium | reverse complement strand
CGTCCGGAAGCGGCAAGAGCTCCATCCTCAGGCTTATCTGCGGTCTTGAAAATCCCGACTCCGGAAGCATCTCAATCAACGGCAAGGATGTGACCTCACTGGAAACAGAAAAGAGAAAAACTGCAATTGTCTTTCCCGACTATGCCCTCTTCCCGAACATGAGCGTTGAGCAGAACATCTCCTATTCCCTAAAGGGCAGACATCTCTCCAAAGAGGAGACAAGCGCTGAGATCAGAAGGCTTCTGGAACTTGTCAACCTCGGAAGGACTGAGAAAAAGAAGACAAAGGAGCTTTCACCTGAGGAGCAGTATAAGGTCGCAATGGCCAGATCCCTGGCATCACAGCCCGAGATTCTTCTTCTGGATGAACCGCTATCGGCCCTGGACACAAAGACCAGACAGGCTCTGAGAAACGAGATCCGTGAGATTCATAAGAAATCAGGTGTCACCACGCTCTTTGCCACCAACAATCAGGAAGAGGCACTGAGCATATCAGATAAGGTAATTGTCCTGAGAAACGGCAAGATCGAGCAGATGGGAAGCCCTGAGGACATCTACAGGCGTCCCAACTCAGAGTTCACTGCAACATTCACAGGCGAGTGCAACATCCTTCCATATGACGTGATCCTCAAGACCCTGCGCGTTCCTGAGACAGAGCGCTCCAAGATCATCTACCAGTGCTTCGGCCCGGAGCACAGGTTGCTCTTCAGGCCAGAGGACATGGTAGTGAACGACATGCCCGGTCTTCCCTTCCCCGAGTTCTTCCCTCACCTGCGCTTTGAGAACGCCAAGATAATCAGAAGCGAATATCTGGGAAAGGAATACCTTGTCACGGCACAATATGAGGATATGATCATAAAGGTCTATACCGTCTATAAGCCTGCATCGGACTACATCACTGCCGGAATCAGGATGACAAAGATCCTTGAGTTCAACGACGGAAGACTGATCAGACACTGAATTTGACAAAAAAGAACCCCGGAATGCAACGCAGACCGGGGTTTCATTATAAATATACAGTGATTATTTCTTCTTCTTTGGTGCCCTTCTGGCATTCTTGTCTGCCCAGAGGCTGTTGAGGACCTCAAGCTCCATTTCCTCTGTGAGCGGAATGAACGGGTTGATTCTCTCAGTCTTTCTGACATCAAGCTCCTTACCTGTGAGCAGTGTGTAGATGTCGCAGTAGCCGTCGCAAGCACGCTCGAATGCCTCTGCCTTGTGGGCGTTGGTGTCACGCTCAAGCTCAAGCTGCTTCTTCTCTTTTCTGAGGGCCTTTCTCTTCTCGTTGTACTCGGCCTTGACTGCATCATCTGCATCCTTCGGGGTCTTGGTGGCCTTGATCTGTGCGTCAATCTCAGCAATCTTCTCGTCAAAGGTATGCTGGATGTTGATACACTCGTCACAACCCTGACCTGCGGTCTTTCCGACTCTCTTTACGAAGTTCGGGCTTATGCGCTTTTTGGCGTTCTTCTTGTTGATGGCCTCTGAGAGATCGTCTTCCTCGTCGTCATCATCCTCAATCTCGTCGTCATCGTCATCATCAGCGGCAACCTTCTTAGGTGCTGGTGCCGGTTCTGGCTCTGGCTCCTTAACGGGCTCGGGCTCTGGCTCTGGCTCAGCAACAGGCTCTGGCTCAGCAACAGGCTCAGGCTCTGCAGT
>JAFZUN010000338.1 GCA_017618315.1 Spirochaetales bacterium | reverse complement strand
GCAAAGGCAAGAAGATATTGGATTGACAACGTGATTATCGAGGAGATTCCCAACGTCTGATTGACGATGGGGTTTTTGGAGGGAAATAAATGAAGAGATTTCTAAGTTTACTTCTAATTGTACTGATGATGTTCACAGTAGTGTTCGTCACAGTCGCATGTAAGGAAGAGGCTGCACCGGCAGCAACCCCGGAACCTGAGCCAACGCCTGATAAGACAACATTGGAGCACTGCGATCCGATATTGCCTAAGGGAACAGGGGCTGTCATTCCAACTTGGGATGTCGATGACAATGGTGTGAAAGATCTTCCTGCGTATGTTGTGAACTTCGCCGGTTCTTCGGATTCAAAGACAAATGTCACTGCTGAGCTCATTGCCGCTGTAAAGAAGGCACAGGAAGATGAACTGTTCAAAGATCAGCCAGTGAACAATGTCATTCTTCTAATTGGTGATGGAATGGGGATGTCTCATCTTGAGATGTCAAAGGAGTACAAAGGCGATCTGCTGATGTATTATCTCCCGTATTTCACACAGTCATTGACAGACAGCTATGAGGAGGATCCGAGCACAAACCGCACCAACAAGGTCACAACAGACAGCTCTGCCGGTGGAACACAGATTCTTACAGGTTATAAGACAAGATACGGCTATATCAGCATTGATATTGACCGCAACATAATTCCTAACCTGACAGATGTTGCAGCCGGAAAAGGATGGAAGACTGCGTGTATCACAAACGACCATATCGGAGATGCAACTCCTGCAGATACAACTGTTCACAATAGCTGCAGAGATCATCAGGCGGTCATTTATTTCCAGGAACTCATGATGATGTATGAAGGCAAGCTTGACCTTCTGATGGGAGCTGACTGGGACATGGGCCCGTACTTTGACTCCGATAACACAACCTGGGCAAAAAGGATGGATGCTGCAGAGCTCAAGGGTCTTGCAGATGCCATGGATGAGATTTCAAATCTTCCTGCTCTTACAGATGATCCTAAGGACTACTATGCTCAGCTTTCTGCAGACCAGAAGGCAAAAGTCTATGAGTTCTCCGTGAACTATTATGTCTGGGCAACCTACACCGATAAGAGTGTTCCATTTGAGGATTGGGTGGGCTCCGAAACCGGACTCGAGGCATGGTGCGCTTCCATGGATACTGCGTTTAATCCATCCGAGGATGTTTCAAGATTCTCAGATTTCAAGAAGCTTGCAGTTAACACCGATTTCTCCGATCCTGTTCTGGGCTCCTATAGCTACAGCAATCCAAAGACCCTTAGCAGTAAGGTCGGTTATCAGGAAACTTCCAAGACCCAACCTAACTATCCAGAGATGGTCGCATATACACTCTATCAGATGGATAAGATGGCAACCGATGCCAGCACGGGTTTCTTCTGCATGATAGAGAATACTTATCCTGACGGATGGGGACATAAGCAGATTGCCATCGGAGCAATGAACGAGGTTCAGAACTTCGATGAAGGCGTTGCGATTGCAGTCAAGTATGTCCTTGAGCATCCGGATACACTGTTGATTGTCACAGCTGACCATGAGACAGGTGGTTTCAACCTCAATACCGGATGGAAGACTAACATCACAAAGATCAAGTCTACAACTAGCGGACACTCAAGCAAACCGGTTCCGTGTATTGCATTCGGCGCTGGTGCAGAGGCATTCTCTGCCGCTAATATCGCAGCCAAGTATCCTGATTTCTCTCAGGATGAAGGAAAGACCCATGAGGGTTGGATAACCGGAGCTCTTATCGGCCAGGCAATGGGCGTTGCAGACTTCGGTCAGCCGACAACCGGATATCCAGCGGCACTTTGATTATTGGGGGGAATAACCCATGAAGAGAATTACAGTAATACTGTTTTCTCTGCTGATTGCTCTTCTGCTTGCAGGACTGTGCTCCTGCAAGCAGGAGGTAACTCCAGAGACTGAAATAGCAGAGGGTGCTGAGACCGCAACCCTCAATCCCGGAATATCCGGTGTGGACATTCCCAAGTGGGAAAAAAGCAAAAGCGGTCTACAGAATCTTCCGGATGCAGTTCTGTCCGGATCCGAGACAGGCATCTCAGCGGCTCTTAAATCCGCTCTTCTTAATCCGTCTGCACTTAATGACGCACACTTCCTGATTGTCATGGTCTGTGAGGGCCTTTCATCAGATCTTATAGAGAGTTCACTTTCCAAGTACGGAGAGGTTCTTCTTAATAGTTTTCCGGTAAAGGGAACAACAAAATCTGTGTTCAAGTCTTCGTCAGATCAGCTTCTGGTTGACTATGTTAGAGATGACCAGGACAAAACGGTAACCGGACTCATGTCCTATGGTGACCTTGCTTCCAACAGCATGAGAAGAATGACCACGGTTCTTGATAATGACGCATCTCCTGAGGATGTTTACAAGGCTGAGTTTGTTCTTGGCCCGCCGCTCAAGTTTTTCCTGGGTAAAGGTGATTTTGATGCACTGGTGAATCCCGATTCTCCTTATCATAAGAATGAAGTTTACAAATCCCATGGAAAGAAGGCTGAATCTTTTGCTGAAGCGGTTTCTTTATATAAGACAGTCACTACATTTGAACATGGAAGCGATGTTGAGGAGGGTACCGTCAAGAAACTGTT
>JAFZUN010000337.1 GCA_017618315.1 Spirochaetales bacterium | reverse complement strand
GTAATGCCTCTCGTTGAGCTTCCAGGTCTTCGTGACAGGCAGCCAGCAGCGATCCATCTCGTCCAGGATATGGTTCAGGGTATGGATGGCTCTCTTCAGATAGGACGTGTAGCAGACATCGAAGTCATAGCCTTCGGCCTTCAGCAGTCTACCTGCAGCAGCGGCCTCCTCGTGGCCCTTCTCGCTCAGATCAACATCAGTCCAACCCGTGAACAGGTTCAACTTGTTCCATTCGCTCTCACCGTGTCTAACCAACACAAGCTTCATCATGTATGCACCTCCAAAAGGATCAAATATGTTAGGCAAAACAACCAGTTAATATTCTCACAAACGCAAATTGATGTCTAGTCAGATAAACTCTTCCAGCAGGTCTTCGCAGCCCTCGAGTATGTCGTCGTAAGCGGTCTGGAAATCATCGGTATACCAGGGGTCGTCTATCTGCCTGTCCAGGAGCATATGGACCTTGCCTTCGGGGTCCCCTCCTGTCATTCTCCTGGCGTTCCAAAGGTTCTCCCCGTCCATGACGATTATGTAGTCATAGTACCTGTAGTCGTCCATCGTCATCTGCCTTGCACGATGGTCCATGCATGTTATCCCGTGAGAGGCAAGCATCCTGCGGGCAGGAGGATAGACGGGATTGCCTATCTCCTCACGGCTTGTGGCGGCACTGTCCACCTCAAACCGATACCCGACCCCGGCCTCTCCAGCCAGCTTCTCAAACACATACTGAGCCATAGGACTTCGGCAGATGTTGCCGTGGCACACAAAAAGGATTCTGATTCTGCTTTCACCCATAATTCAACAATATCCGCTAAGGACACGATTGTGCAACCTCCTGCAATTGGCCCGTATTTGGGGTCTACTATCCATTTACTACCACTTTCGTTGCTTTGGCGGTCATTAGCAGCCTTTTACAGCACCCGCAAAAGTAGTAAAACCGGCACTTCCCTACTACCGTGGTTTTTGATTATAATTTCTTTCAGTCAAATAAAGTGAACACACTTCCCTGCAAAAACACCAGATGTACGGTTGGCAAACAAATTCTTATTCTTGTAAATAGGAAATAAATATGAAAAACATGGGTTACATGTATCAATAAACGGGTATATAATTTCCATTAGAGAAGAAAAAACATAATGAAACAATGTTTTCAGAATTCAAGTTTCACTATTCCTCTTCGTCCAGACTCTAAACTTGAGGAACTAATAAAGCCCTATTGTGTGATAAACACTTACAAGGAAAGAACCAAGATTCTGGAGTTCGGAGATGCTATCGACGGCACCTATTATGTCAAATCAGGAAGAGTCAAGCTTTACATTCTGTCCGACGATGGATCTGAAAAGATTCTTTATACACTAAGCGCCGGATGGTTCTTCGGCGAGACACCAATGCTTCTGGACAATCACACCGAACTGACAACGGAAACCATGGAGCGATCCGAAATTTGGAAACTCCCACGGCCATTCTACACAAAGATCTTCAACCAACATGAGAGTTTCAGGAACGCCATCATGCTCAATCTCTGCAGAAAGACACTTATTCTTCGACATGAAGTCGAGAACCTAGTGTTCTCATCTGTCAAGGAGAGAATTCTTCATCTGTTCTGCTCAACAGTCAATTCCCATAAGCTTATCGATGATGTATGGCATCCGCTTTACACGAGCTACACGCAATATGAGGTTAGCACAATTGTCGGAAGTGCACGTGTAACTACAAGCAAACTTATCAACGAGCTCTGCAAGGAAGGCAAAATCAGAATAGTAAACAGGAAAATCCAAGTCCGCAGTGATATTTATCTGGAAACTATAGAGGAATAGCTTTCTATCCAAAAACTGTAAGCAAAGTTACAATGTCTTCTCTACTCTTCTTTTTGTTACCAAATGCATTACTATTATTATTTAGAGAGGAAATTATGGATAAGACAACCTACGACCATTATCTTCAGATTCTCCATGAAGAACTCATTCCCGCACTTGGATGTACTGAACCAATCGCAATTGCATATGCATCCGCCAAAGCCCGTGAGGTTCTTGGTGCATTTCCCATCTCAATCAAAGCAAGATGTAGTGGTAATATAATTAAGAATGTCAAAGGTGTAATAGTTCCAACTACTGGAGATCTTAAAGGCGTTGAGGCAAGCGCCATCTTAGGTGCAGTAGGAGGCAATCCGAACCTTAAGCTTGAGACATTGTCGGATATCAAATCCCAGGACGTGGAAAAGACAAGAGAATTGCTCAAAAAGGGTCTTTGCACAGTAGATCTGATTGAAGGAGAATCAAATCTACAGGTAATCATAGAGATGAAGGCTGAAAACGGCGACACCTCTCTAGTGGAAATTCTATACTCTCACACCAATATCTCAAGGATAGAAAAGAACGGCAAAGTCTTGTTCTGCAAGGATAGAGCAAAGACTCACGGCTCAAAGATTGACCGCAGCATTCTCAACCTGAATGATATCTTTGAATTTGTTAACACTGTGAATCTTGATGACGTAAAAGAAATCCTGGACCGTCAGGTCAACTACAACATGGCAATTGCAACGGAAGGCCTGGAAGGAAAATACGGCGCAAGCGTAGGTGCCACACTTCTCAAGTTCTACGGAAACGATGTCAAGACCATAGCAAAGGCTCTTCCTGCAGCAGGCAGTGATGCAAGAATGAATGGATGCACGCTTCCAGTGGTTATCAACAGCGGAAGCGGGAATCAGGGAATGACTGTCAGCCTTCCGATAGCAGCATATGCAAGGTATTTGAATAGTGACAAGGAAACTGAATACCGGGCACTTGTCATGAGTAATCTTATTGCAATATACCAGAAGAACGGACTTGGAAAACTTTCCGCATACTGTGGTGCTGTATCTGCCGCAGCCGGTGCCGGTGCAGGAATCGCATACCTGCATAATGCGCCCATTGAAGTCATTGATGCTACTATCACCAATACCCTTGCCAACGTCTCGGGAATTGTCTGTGATGGGGCAAAAGCCTCATGTGCCGCAAAAATAGCATCTGCAGTAGATGCCGCACAGATGGCATACTACATGGCAAGTGATCAACACGTCTTCCCATCAGGAGAAGGCATTGTGATGGATGACACAGAGAAAACCATAAAATCCGTGGGTAGGATGGGACGTGTCGGGATGAAGTCCACCGATGTTGAAATTCTCAAGATAATGCTGGGTCAGTGAGATTCCGATAGTCCTCAGGTGTGTTCACATTTATAAACAATCTCTCTCTGAAAGAATCTGGCATTTCAACAATCTTGGTCCTCCCTTCATCCAATATGCGCATCAGACGGAGGACTCCATTTTCCTTCAGCTTGTTAACTAACGGCAGAACATTTGCCGAATAGAATGCACACAAAGGATAGATTCGTCCATTGACCGAAGGACAAATGATATCAGACGAATTGTCAATATTAGAAGCTAGATAGTCAGCTATGCTACGGTTCACCAGTGGCATATCTACCGGAACAATAAAAGCATATGGAAAAGACATATGGGAAAGGACCGAAGATATTCCCTCAATGGGTCCATTGTCTGCTACAGAATCCCTCACCACAGACACCCTGTCAAAGAGCGGAATATCATTGGAAACACCAACAGACAAGATCAACTCAGGCGCATATGAGAACTTTTGAACTGCATTCTCCAAAAACGTTCTGCCTTCAATGATGGCATTTCGTTTGTCAGAGCAGAAACGTGAACTCTTGCCTCCTGCCAGAATACCTACCGTATAATCCACAGATGACTCCTAAAAAAGCGGCCATCACATTCCATGATGGCCTTGTTAATTGATATGGCAATAATAATCTATTAGACTATTGCAGCCGAAATCTTGTTTGACTTCTTTCCTGTGATTGTGTGAAAAACAAACAAAGCAATGAACACAGCAATGGCGCATAGAGAAGCAACCTTGTAAGGTGTGATTGCTACAGCCCCCAGGATCAAATACACGACCCTCCAGAAAATGTTGATTTTCTTCTCCACATAACCTTGGATTGATATTGCAAGAGCATATGACACCACAAGACCGCTGAGCAAGGTCACAAGTGTTGTGAAATCAAATCCGAAATGCAGGTATTCTGTATTAAACACAAATGCAAATGGAAGGATGAATCCGGTGATTCCAACCTTGAAAGCAACCCACCCTGTTTTCATCGGGTTTTCTTTTGCTATTCCGGCAGCCGCATAGCTTGCAGTGGCAACCGGTGGCGTTATGCATGCCAGCGAGGCGAAGAATAGCAAGAAAAGATGTGCCGGGAAAATCGGCAGACCCAACTGGACAAGTGCCGGTGCAATGACTGTTGCGCAGACAATGTAGGATGCTGTGGTGGGAAGGCCCATTCCGAGAATGACACAGACTATTAAGGAGAGAATCAGTGAGAACACCAATGAACTTCCTCCCATCTGAACAATCAGGTTTGAGAATTTGAGTCCCACACCAGTAATTGAGAAGATTCCTACAATGATTCCCGCAGTCGCACAAGCACTTAGAACAATGCACAGAGATCGGCCAGACTTCACACATCCGTCTATGATGTTCTTGAAGGTCATGCGCTCTCCCCTGTCAAGAACTCCACAGATCACTATGGCAAGCGTGGAATAAATAGCCGAGACCATCGGGGTCATCTTGAAGCCGAGCAGAAGCACAAGCATGACGATGATTGGGATGAACAGCTTGAGACTTCTCTTAAGGGACTTCTTGATGTCCGGGATCTCAGATTCATCCAGACCTTTGATGTCATATCTCACAGCCTCAAGGTCAACCATCTTGAACAGGCACACATAGTACATCAGGGCAGGAATAATCGCACCAAGACATATGGTTGCATACGGGATTCCCGCAATGTCGGCCATGACAAATGCCGCGGCTCCCATGATCGGAGGCATGATTTGTCCGCCGGTTGAAGCCACTGCCTCTATTGCACCTGCAGATGCCGCAGGATATCCGTTCCTCTTCATGAGGGGAATTGTGAATGAACCTGTGGACACGACATTAGCGACAGCACTTCCGCTTATTGTTCCGAACAATGCAGAGCCAAGAACTGCCATCTTGGCCGGACCTCCCCTCTTTCTTCCTGCCAGGGCAATTGCAAAGTCCTGGAAAATCCTGTCAGCTCCGGAAGCATTGAGGAATGCCGCGAACATCAGGAACAGGAACACATTGTTGGCACAGGTTGCTGTAGGCGTGCTGTAAAGACCGGCATTGCTGAAAAGAGCAATGACTATTCTTCCGGGATTAAGCTTTCTTCCACCGAACAACCCTGGGATCTTATGGATCAGCAGGGCATATATGATGGTTATCACGGCAATGATGGGGAGAGTCCAGCCGAGGGTTCTTCTCGCAGACTCAAGGACCACAAGCGTGATCAGAATACCATACCAGAATATGTATTTGTTGTTGACGTTGCCATAGGACGTGTCGACAATGAAAGTGTCAAAATTGATGATGACATAGAGACTGGCGGCAATCACAACACCGATGATGATCCAGTCGATTATGTGGCAGACAATATGGAAGGCCTTACTTGCGTCAGGCTTCTTCTTGTCAAGCGGGAAATAAAGAAAAATCAGCACAAGGGCAACCATGACATGATAGGCATAGAACTTGATGCTCACCATGGGCATGAACGTGAATTCGCCGATATGCAGGACTACGGTGAAGATGGAGATTGCAAGAATCAGATACTTCACGAATTTCTGATAACGTTCCTCAAAAGTCATTGGATTCTCCTTTCAGGAAGATACGCAAAACAGTACAGCCCCAATCAGGAGCTGTACTGGATCATAACAATGTTGAATTATTACGGGCGGAGTGATGCAGGAACAGAGATTCCGACTTCCTCGAGATACTTTATGACACCCGGATGAAGCGGGCAGTTGAAGACAAGGCAGTTCTCAGGCTGGACGTAGGCAAGACCTGCGTAAATTGAGAGCAGAGCCTCGTTGTTCTCAAAGAGAGCCTTTGTGATCTCATATACGACATCTTCGGAAAGGTCAGCAGACACAATTGTCAGGAACCAGTCGGAAACTGTTGCATAGTCCTCTGTGACACCCTTGTAGGAACCTGCAGGCATGACTGCCGGCTTGTAGAAAGGATATGCCTCGCAGATGATCTTCTGCTCCTCTTCGGTAAGTGCGATGAAGTTGACTGCCTTTGTTGCCTCGATTTCGGAAATTGCCGGGAAAGGAGGAAGAGAGAAGCAGAATGCGGCATCGATCTGACCGTTGGAGATAGCTGCTGCGGTTGCATTGTGGCTGTCTGTGAAAACTGTTCCGACCTGGATTCCCATCTTCGGGAACAGATCCATGAAGATTGCATATGGAGCACCACCACGGGAACCGAATCCTACAGTCTTTCCGTTGAAGTCCTGAAGGGTCTTGATTCCGGTTGACTCAAGAGCATATGCGGTGAAAAGAGACGGATAAATGGGGAGGAATCCTCTGACCTTGTCTGTTGGAACGCCCTCAATGAGCTTGCCGTTAAGTCCGTCTGCAATTGATGATGACATTGTGATTCCGAAATCAATATCACCGGTCTGGATCAGTGTGACGTTGGCTGAGCCGCCTCCTGTCTCAGTTGAAGTGACAATGTACTTGTTGGGGAACAGATTGTTGATGACATTGGAAAGACCTGCGCCGATGAGATAGAAGTTTCCGCCTGCGGAAGCCGAACCGAATGTGAGCTGCATGGGAGCAGCACTCTCTGTGGAGCCGTTGGCAATGAGCGGGAAAGCCAGCAGAGCGACAAAAAGAATCAAAACAAGTTTTTTCATTTGTAGAGATACCTCCATAAGAATTCTGTCTAGGATAAGATCCTGATTTGATTTTTGACCGAGGAATAGCAACCGTCTACACAATTATTTACTTTGTAATAAATGCTACAAATTATAAGAAAATGCAGTAGAATCAGATTGTGGATGCTACACTTTTTCCAAACACAGAATCATCACGGACGGAACAAAGGACAACATGAGCGATTTTGCATTCATTCATAATATGGATACATGTTTGGGCTGCAATGCATGTCAGGTGGCCTGCAAGGACCGCAACAACCTTGAAAGCGGTCAGTTCTTCCGGCATGTGATGATTGTTACAGTCAAAGGAAAACAGAAATTCGCATCTTTCTCGTGCGGGCACTGCAAGAATCCGGCATGCATGGATTCATGTCCCAACGGCTGCTATCACAAGGAAGAAGATGGAACGGTCATTCATGATGACTCGAAATGCATAGGATGCGGCAAATGCGTCTGGGCATGCCCGTATGGGGAAGTCTCACTGGACAAAAAACTGGGCATTGCCCGGAAATGTGACGGGTGCCTTGACAGAAGGCAGCAGGGGCTGGAACCCGCTTGCGTGGGTGCATGCCTGAACAACAGCCTCAACTGGACAGAAGCCAAGATCAGATTTCCGAAATCCGAACTCAAGGACAGGATCGGAGATGTCCTTCCTGATCCGAATGTCACCAACACCAGGTTCAGGGTACACCTGACGGAGGAAGGATGAAGTATTACAAATATGTGGTATTGGGTGGCGGAATAGCAGCTTTGAGCGCAGTAAAAGCCATAAGGGAAAGGGACCGCACATCTGTGATACTAATGATCAGCTCAGAGGCGGTTCCCTGCTATTCAAGGCCCATGCTCACAAAGATACCGTTGCCCCATTATGATGTAAGGAACACGTTTATTGAACCAGTTTCCTGGTATGAGAACAACGGAATAGACCTCCTGCTCTCAACCGATGTGATTTCCCTGGACACATCTTCCGAATCAGTCGTCACTGACAACGGATCTTTTCACTATGAGAAATGCATTTATGCGCTGGGTGCATACAACTTCATCCCTCCTTTCAAGGGAAAAGACCTTAGAAATGTTTTCTCCCTGAGGACGGACCGGGATCTCATGGCAATACGGCGTGGGGCGCTTAAAGCGGAACATGCAGCCATAATCGGAGGTGGCGTCATAGGTCTTGAGGCGGCTTTCATGCTTAAGGATGAAGGTCTGGATGTGACAGTCATAGAAACCGCACCGTTTCTGATGCCAAGACTCCTGGATGAAGAGTCATCAAGATATCTTCAGAACCGCCTGAACGGAATCAATGTTATCACAGGAGCCAAGGTTCTTGGGTTCTCTGGCTCCGAAGTCCCCCGGTCTGTTGAACTTGAGGGCGCAGATCCGGTTCCGGCACAGCTCATACTCATCTCATGCGGAGTCAGGGCAAACACATCAATTGCAGCAAATGCGGGAGTCTCTATAGGAAGAGCCATCATTGTGGATGACCACATGAGAACCAACATACCAGGGATACTTGCCTGCGGGGACTGTGCGGAATTCAACGGAATGAACACGGCATTGTGGACACAGGCGGTTGCAGAGGGACAAGTGGCCGGCGCAAATGCCGCAGGAGGAGATGAGGTCTACAGGGGATCTGATATGGCTCTGATGCTTGAAGCCCCTTCCTTCAGCCTCTACAGCGACGGTGACATGGGAAAGAAACCGGGTGTCTCCTACACTCAGACCTGCACATACGGGAAACTGGAACCAAGATTCTCCATCAACAGAAAACCGGAGGACCTGTATGAACGGGATTTCTTTATTGACGGGAAAATGGTCGGGACATTCATGCTGGGGAACCTAAGGGACATGAAGAAAAGAAAGAAGGAGATCTTCGGACAATGAGCATAGACAAGCAGAAACTGGCAGCCTGTGTGGCTTTCGAAGCCTTCTTCACTGATCTTGACTCTTGGAAACACAGGTCGGGAATTCTGGGAATCACATCAGAAATGACTTCCCGTGAATATGATGATGTCCTCAAAGGAACGGATGCGGATGTTTTCATACCCCTGTGGGCGTCTGCAGGTAAAGGTCAGGATCATCCTCTATTGGATGAAACAACACTTAAGGTGATCTCCGAATACAAGGCAAACGGATATGTTCCGCAGAACATGGACGGAAACCCTCCTGATTACCTCGGAAACCAGTTTGCTTATCTGACATATCTCAGAAGATGCTCCGACGAGGAATCTGCCCAACGTTTTGAGGAGCTGTTCACTTTGGATACCGTTAAGGTTTTCCGCAATGCAGTAAAGGAAACACAGCGTTCCCATGAAGCCATGCTTGTGGCAGACCTTATGGCAGACTATCTCGCAGGTCTTCCCCTTCCCGTCTGTCCCGATACTGTTCTTGAAGAATTCCCTCCAATGGAAAAGCTCCCCCCAGTGCCTCTGGAACCGAAACACATTGTCTACAGCGCAGGACTCAACAACTGCGGCGGGAAGTGCAAGATCAACATAACCGTCCAGGAAGGCTGTGCACTCCAGATCACTACCGACGACTCTTCAAATGACCCTCAGATCAGGGCATGCCTGAGAGGCCGCGGATACAGAAGAACATATCTTTCCCCAAAGAGACTGCGCTACCCGATGAGGCGTATAGGTGAACGCGGAGAGGGAAAGTTCGAGAGAATCTCCTGGGAAGAGGCGGCAAAGGAAATTGCCTCAAAATCAAAGGAGACCGCACCGGAAAGCAGATATTTCATCTACGGTACCGGAAACTGTGCCGTGCTGAGGGCAGACCGCATGCTGAAGAGAATACTCAACATGGACGGAGGTTTTCTCGGAGCGTACAACACATACAGCAACGCATGCTGCATCTATGTCCAGCCATACATATATGGAGATAGCCAGGGAGGAATAAGCCAGCCTGATATCGTCAATTCCTCATTGATAATCCTCTGGGGACACAACCCCACAGAAACTATTTTCGGCTCACATCTGAACAAATACCTGACGCAGGCAAAGCTGAAAGGAATCCCGATCATTGTCATAGATCCGAGAATGAGCGACACAGCAATGGCACTTGCAGATGAGTGGATTCCCATACGCCCGTCAACTGACGGAGCCCTGTGCGATGCAATGGCATATGAGATGGTCATAAGAGACCTCCATGATATTGACTTCATACATACATACAGCATTGGCTTTGATGAGCAGACCCTTCCTGAGGGAGCTCCGTCAGGTTCGAGCTACCTTGATTATCTTCTTGGAAAACCGGACGGGATTCCAAAGACAGCGCAGTGGGCATCGAGAATCACTGGAATACCTGCGGAGAAAATTGAAGAACTCGCCATAAGATATGCCACAACAAAACCTGCCGCCCTGATTCCAGGCTACTCCATCCAAAGGCATCACAACGGAGAGCAACAGACACGGGGAATTGCCGCTCTTGCTGTAATGACAGGCAACGTCGGGAAATCCGGAGGAAGCGCTGGTGTCCCAGGGCATACCTACCCGCGCCCGCGGATTGATTTCCCGCAGGGAAAAGATGTATTTCCGGGTTCTATTCCCACTTTCCTTTGGTCAAAAGCAATAGAGAAAGGAACCTCCTTCACAGAGAGAGAAGATGGACTGAAAGGAGTCAAGAAACTTGAATCAAACATAAAACAATTGTTCGTGATAGCCAGCAACACCCTGATTAACCAGCACTCCGATATCAATGACACTATCAGGATCCTCAAGGATACTTCAAAGTGCGAGCAGATTGTTGTGTCAGACGTCTTTATGACCCCAAGTGCAAGGTTCGCCGACATTTTGCTTCCTGCTGCATCTCTTCTAGAGAACGACAACATAGTGATGGGCTGGGCAAGAGACGACTATGTGCTTTCCAACAGCAAGGCGGTTGAACCCCTTTTCGGATGCGCACCGGACTACGAATGGACAAAACTGGTAGCACGGGAAATGGGACTTGAGGAGCGTTTCAAGGCGGGACATGAGACATCTTGGGATTGGCTTACAGATCTTTATGCCGAACTGAGGTCAAAAGAGCCGGAACTCCCTGATTATCAGACATTCAGGGCTGAAGGAGGCCATCAATTCCAAGATGCTCCTTTAAGGATTGCTTATAAGGACAACATAGAGAAACATCTCCCATTCAAGACTCCATCAGGCAAGATTGAGCTTTTCTCCATGAGGCTGTACAAGATGGATGATCCGGAGTTCATACCGCCAATCCCGCGATATGTCTCCGCAATCGAAGGCCCGGATGATCCTCTCAGAGAAAAATATCCGCTTCAGATGATAGGGTATCATACAAAACGCAGGTGTCATTCAATCCATGATCAAAACTCATGGCTTGAGGAAGTAGATCCGCCTGCCATTTGGATTCATCCTGATGATGCCGCAGAGCGCGGTATCTCAGATGGAGACATGGTCGAGGTCTTCAATGATCGCGGAAAAGTCAGAATACCTGCAAAGGTCACAACAAGGATTGTCCGCGGCGTTACTGCAATGTCGCAGGGAGGATGGTATAAGCCGGATAAGAAAGGAACAGATACAAGAGGATCAATAAACGTCCTGACCCGTGCGGATACCCCTACCCATCTGGCAAAAGGCAATCCGCAGCATACAAACCTTGTTCAGGTCAGTCTTTATCGCAAAGAAGGATGAATACCCTGAGGGACCTGAACGCAGTTCCTCCCCAAAGCCCTCCGCCAAACACATGTCCGCCAATCATGGCACATGCGCAGTGAAGATGAAGAAACAACGGAAGATTCCTGTCAGGATACACCTGTTTCAATGCCGCAGGAACCCTGTCCCACTCCATGGCCTCGCCGTTAAGTGCCACAACTTCCACAGCCTCATGGAAAATAGTGTTCATGGGTTTCAGAGGGAGCTCATGCTCCACAGGATTTGCCACCACAACATCCTTGGCAGATCCCACTGCCCCTATTATCACTGCGTCCCTGGTGTCCTGACTTACAAGGAAATCGACAATACACTGCTTTATGTCTCCCCCTTGGGGAACAGTCATCTCGACATATTTTGCCATATCATGACCTCACTTTCTTCATAGCCTGGCTTGCCGCAATGAGAATCGGATCATATACTGGAGCAACAGGCGGGGCATAAATCAGATCAAGATCATTTATACGTGAGACGGTCATGCCTGCATCTACGGCTACAGCAAGAGCATCCATTCTGATAGCAGATGCCTCGCTTCCCAGACTTTGGGCACCAAGTAGACGTCCAGTGGAAGAATCCAATATGAAATTCAGGTACATGGGTTTGGCGGACGGATAGTAGGAGGCTTTGTCTCCTTTGACAACCTGAGATTCCACAGCAGCAAAACCCGCATCAATTGCCTGCTTCAAATTAAGACCTGTGGCTGCGATATAAAGGTCAAAAACCTTAGTGACCTGTGAACCCAGGACTCCATGGAAGGAACTGTCCTCCCCTCCTATATTGCTTCCGGCAACCCTGCCCATCTTGTTTGCAGTGGTTCCGAGAGGAATATATGCACTTTGGCCGGTAATGCTATTTTCCGTCTGTGCACAATCGCCGCACGCCCATATGGAAGGATCCGAGGTCCGCATCCTGTTGTCAACGACTATTGATCCCTTTATCCCGAGTTCAAGTCCAGCTTCTTTTGCAAGGGCATTGTTCGGAACAACACCGATTGACATTAGGACCATTGAGCATTCAACCGTACCGCTTGCAGTGGTGATTCCGCAGACCTTACCTTCCGAGGAAGCCAATGCCATCACGGGCTCTCCGAGATGAACGGTAACACCGTTGGTCTCGAGAGTCTCAAGAACCATCTGGGAATAGGACTCAGGGAGGAATGGCAGAAGTCTGGGAAGCGCCTCAAAGACATGGACTTTGACTCCTTGGGCAGTAAGTTCCTCGGCCACCTCAAGACCTATGAAACCACCACCAACTATTGCAGCTGACATTCCTTTCCTAACAGCACCTTTGAGTCGGACTCCATCTTCAACAGTACGCAGGAAATACACACCATCCGAATCCACGCCTGGAACAATCGGTTTGATCGGAGAAGCTCCGGTAGCAAGCACAAGATCATCATATTGATAGGTCTGCTCACTTCCGTCATCAAGATTCTTTACCTGGATTTTCTTTGCAGAAGAATCAACATGAGTCACCTCATGATGAATGAATACGGGTATTCCGCGCTTGTCCCGCATATCATTTACATGAAGGGAAACAAGATCATCCGGGTCCTTTATCATGTCCCCGACAAAATACGGGAGACCACATGAGCCGTAACTGATGTATCCCGATTTCTCGAAGACAATAATCTCAAGTTCAGGATCAAGTCTCTTTGCCTTGGATGCGGCACTGAGTCCCGCAGCTGTTCCACCCACTACAATTACTTTTCTGGCCATTTGGTCTCCCCGTGTGATTGTTCAGTCTTCAGTGCTTGACACCATACTTGTCAATTACGCCCATCTCTCCCATCATCTGCTCTAGTTCAGCAAGGCGATGTCCGCCATAATCCTGATACGGTTTTCTGAGATGTCCGCCAGGAAGCCCAAGGATGTTGAGTGCGGCTTTGATTACAATCGGATTGGAGAAATCATAGAGTTTCTGGAGAAGCGGGAACCACTTGAAGTATTCCTCACGGCATTCCTCCATGATCTGAACGCTTGTCCAAGGACGTGAGTACTTCGCACATTCCTCCGGGATAATGTTTCCGCCTATGTTAGCGGTTCCTGTTCCACCCACAGCAAGAGTAGGAATAACTATTGAATACTTGGGATAATCACAGCACATGATCTTCACTTTGCCTTTTGTGAGCCTTTGGACCTGGACGAGCTGCTCAACCGATGGCAAAGCCTCCTTGTCAACGACAAAGTTCGGATGGTCATCGGAAAGTTTCTTTATGGTCTCTGGAAGAACTTGCACACCGAGCCTTGAGGGATTGTTGTAGATTCCGCAAGGAATACCGATAGAACTCATACATGCTTCCATATGAGCATAGGCTGCGGTCTGTGGAATCAGGACATATGGAGGAACTGTGAAGATTACACCGTCTGCACCTTCTTTCTCGCAGTACTTGGCAAAATCGATGCTCATCTGCGTGGTGAAAGATGCCGCACTGAAGAACACGGGAATCCTTCCATTTACCATCTTAATGACCTCATGGACAATCTGCTTTTTCTCCTCAAGAGTGAGAAGAGTCACCTCT
The DNA here is from genome assembly GCA_017618315.1 of Spirochaetales bacterium. GTDB lineage: Bacteria > Spirochaetota > Spirochaetia > Sphaerochaetales > Sphaerochaetaceae > UBA9732. The sequence goes on along the minus strand of JAFZUN010000337.1, from coordinate 607 downwards.
CCTGCACTTCCTAAAATGAAAAGCTGGGAGGTACCGTACTTTATCTGGCGCTCAATAAGGGTGTTGAATCCCTCGAAATCAATCTTGTCATCAGCCGTGAACGGTGTGGGCATGGCCACGAAAGAACCCTGCAAATTAGTCATATCGTCTTTCTCCTTTTATAGATACTGATCTATTGTATTTTCTGTATATCCTCGTTTTTCTCATGCAACAACATATTTGAATTCTTTGTAATATTTATTACACTAGATCCAGTTATGGTTATAAGACACGCAAAACCGGATGACTTAGAAAGACTTGCACAGATAGAAGCCTTATCCTACCCAGAACAGGAGGGAGCCTCAAAGGAAAGCATTTGGCATAGGATTCTTGCATTCCCAGATTGTTTCTGGATTCTTGAGGACAATGTAGGCAATATTACTTCTTTCATTAACGGGTTGATTACAGACTGCACAGATTTAACAGATGAAATGTATGACAACCCTCAAATGCATGATCCTGAAGGCAAGTGGCAGATGATATTCTCTGTAGTAACTGCCACGGAATACAGACACAAAGGATGCGCTTCGGCACTACTCAGGCAAATGATATCAGATTCTAAGGCACG
>JAFZUN010000336.1 GCA_017618315.1 Spirochaetales bacterium | reverse complement strand
TTCATCCGCCAGATACTCTTTCGCCTCCTCCGTCGTGTAGTACCAATCAAGTTCACATCCATATTTTTTTGAAAGCTCGTCATTACACAGCAGACGCTCAACAATAGGTTTTACATCTTTTGACAATTCCTCATAGCTCTTTGTAATTATCTGTCGCATATTATCAATTGTTAAACCGTCTGAATTTCTAGTGATAGCTGCTCCAGGATACTTTTCCATGATTAAATGTCGAAGATACAGTTCTAAATCTTGCATATAGTTTTGTTCTGACATGTCTTCTCCTCTTTATATCAGTGTCAAATGGAATATACGGGCAATACTGAAAAAACAGTTCATATATTTGACAATTTGAGATGAAGATTTGCGATTACATGTTAGAATTAAACAAGAGAGGAAAAAAATGTCATTCAGTATTGACAACTATCTTATTGTTTCAAGGCTCATGAGCAGGAGTAACGGCACTACTATCAAAGAAATGGCCAATGCCCTGAAAGTATCTGACAGACAGGTTTATAACATCCTTGAGCAGATGTATTTCGTCCTGAATTTTGAGCAGTACAATGATCCTGAAAACCAAAGGTTGACAAGATACAAGTCTATCGGTGATTCCCCAAAGTTGAACCTGCCGGATCTTAAGCTTACTGATGATGAGATTGCTGTATTCAACCTGATCAAGGAGAATGCTGAACTCTCTCCTGCCTTGAGGCAAACAGCTGAGACATTGTTCGAGAAAATCCAGTTGATGGCTTCTGAGCGCGGGAAAAAAATCAATGTAGGAGAAAGTAGCCGAAGACTTATACTGAATGCCAGGACCATCCACAAATCTATTGGTGAGGAAAAAGCCTCCCGGGCAATCAATGCATTGTTAGATATTATTAATAAACAGCACTGGATGGATCTTGAGTACCGCACTAGAAAGGCAGCAGCCCCTCATCCATATACGAAGCTTTATCCTCTCCAGCTCTTCTCTTCAGATGGCGATGTCTATATCTATGTCCTAAACCGGTACAAGCAATTACGCATGCTTGCGGTGGAACGCATTGAGAAAATCACTTCATATGAAGGAGAGAAAGTCGAATGCTTATATGATTTCAGGAAGCTGCTCTCTGATCCATTCGGGATAATGCTGGAGGAACCAGAACCATATAAAGTAAAATTGTGGATTAATCCTCATGAGACAAGCTATCTCAAAGACAAGGACTGGCCGGATTCAATAGAAATTACTGAAAATGATGACGGATCCAGTATTTTTGAGGCGGAGACCAGAACTCACTACGAGTGTGTCAAATGGATTCAGTCCAGAATTGACAGGGTAAAAATATTGGAGCCCGCGTGGCTGAGGGATGAAATACTTAAAAACCTGAATCAGGGATTATCCTTGAATTCATCCAACTAAGTATTGAAAAGCTATTCAGCTCTGTGGATCTTCCTCTTCCACAACCGAGAAATCATCCTCATCCTCAAGGTGGTTCTCCTTCATCTCGTCGTACTCAGCGTCATAGTCGTCAGCGAGGTTCGGATCCCAGTCTACAGGACGCTTTGTGAGTGTCATGTCACCGAACAGCACGGGCTGATCCACAAGGATCATCTTGTCCTTGACTGATTCAAGGACCGCCAGAAACGCGCATATGACATGCATGGAGGTCTTCTTTGTGATGAGGTCAGTGAACTGGATCTGGTCACGTGTCTCGAAAAGCTCGTTCATCAGGGCGATTTTCTCTTTCTCCGTCACATCCTCATAGACGTTGAACACCTTCTCCTCAATGAAGCTGTAGTTCTTCATGATCTCCATGAAGGTGTCCATCAGGTCTTTTGTGGTCACATCCTCCCACAGCTCCTCATCTGAGAACGGAAGCTGGAACTCAGAGGGCTTACGCTCAAGGGCAAGGTTGTCAGAGGATTCGTTACCCATCAGGAGCTCAGAGTATTTCTTGAACTTGGAGTACTCAAGCAGCCTCTCTACAAGCTCTTCTCTGGGGTCAACATACTCCTCACCGAACTCAACCTCCACAGGGAGCATCATCTGGCTTTTGATCCAGATGAGCTCCGCAGCCATCTTGTAGAACTCCGAAAGATCCCCCAGCCCTATCTCCTTGGCATGATGCAGATAATCAAGGAACTGGTCTGTGATCTCCGAAATGGGGATATCATAGATGTTGACCTC
>JAFZUN010000005.1 GCA_017618315.1 Spirochaetales bacterium | reverse complement strand
TGGCTCCGATGTATATTCCCATCAGCATGACCATGGCCACAACCGGTGAGAGAGAATATGTAATCGGAAGAAGAAGGGCAACCGCCATTGACGGTGAAATGCCTGGGATGGCTCCTCCGAGGATTCCGACACACATTCCGATGAAGATGAATACGATTGACTGGACGTTGGCGATTGTTCCGAAGCCGAGTCCAAGGTTTCTGAAAATCTCTGACATTTACGGCCTCCTTACTTAATCAACCAGCTGAACAGTGAGCCGAACGGCAACTTGATGTACAGCATCTTGTAGAATACGAAATAGGTGAACAGGCACCAGATGACCGGTACCAGTATCAGCTGAAGTTTATTGCGTTCTCCCATTGCAATCATCACCACGAAGATGAAGATGGCGCTTGAGAGATAGTATCCGATGTACTGGAACATTATGACGCTGAAGATTGATCCGACTCCGACAAGGAGGGCGAAGATCCATCTGTTGAACTTCTCATCGGGCTTGTTGTCGCTCTTGATGATTGCGAAGAACGCTCCGATTGAAGCCAGTGCCATCAACAGTGCCCACAGTCTGGGCATTGTCCTTGGGGTGGCACCTGCCTCGGCTGCCAGCTTACTGACTCTGAGGTTGAATGTAAGCAGGAAGAAAAGCAGTGTCACCAGATCCATGCCGCAGAGGCACAGTAACTGGATGCGGACTCTCTTGGTTCTCTCCCAGACTCCAAAAAGGAAGTACAGGCCTGTCATTATTGCCACGAACCCCAGAAGAATCCACCAGTAGCTGAGATTAGTCAGCCATTTTGAAAAACTATCCATAGTAATATTCTCTGTCTGTCGAAATTTCAAAAGTACCCGGAGAGGGCCTCCGGGTACTTACTCAGTTAATTGAATAACCGATCATCTCTTGTAATCAGCACTGATCTGGTCAACACTCTTGAGGACCTCGATTGTGCTCACGACCTCGTTCTCGACTGTCTGAGTGAAAGCCTCGGTCCTGTCTGTCAGGACTGTGAGCTTGTTGCTTGTCATGTAGTCGATCCACTCCTGGTCTGCTGAAACCTTGTCGCAGAGATCCTGGAACCATGTGATCATGCCTTCAGGTGTACCGGCCTTGACAGCGTAACCTCTCCACATGGAGATGTTGTCAAGAGCAGGATCCATTCCGAGCTCCTTGTAGTTTGGGACATCCTCGAGTCCGGGAACCTTGGTCGGGTTACCGACGACAAGAGCCTTGACCTCGTACTTCTTTGTGTCACCAGGGTTACCGACTGAAGCAACTGTCTGTCCGCCGAGAAGTGCTGCGAAGTTGTTCTTTGCGCTCTCATAGGAGATTGCCTTATAGGTGATTCCCTCGATTGAACCGAAGACCTGAACAGCGTCAATGTACTTTGCACCGTAGTTCGGCTCTGACAATGTGATGAGGTTACCGGCCTTTGACCAGTCAATCAGCTCCTGGAATGTGTTGAACTGTGATGTTGCGGGAACAAGCACGCAGTATGGGTCAGCCATCAGGTTGTAGATGAACTTGAAGCCATCGACATACTCCTTGCAGTCGAGCTCAGCCTGAATGACAGCATCCAGATAAGTCGGAGCAAGAGCGAAGACTGTGTAGCCGTCTGCTTCCTGGTTCAGGACCCACTCACCAGCGGTAAGTCCGCCAGCGCCAGAGTTGTTATCGACAACGAATGTGGCATCTGTGTACTTGGCTGCGATCTCAACCCACTTTCTTGAGTAAAGGTCCATTGCTCCACCGACTGCAACATGGTTCATGATGGTGATGGGCTGCTCGGGCTTCCACTCTTTGGTAGTGGTTGTTGCCTCTGTTCCGCCGTTAGCAAACAGTGTTGTCATTGCGACAATCAGAACTGCCAGAATCAATAAAGCTTTCTTCATATTTTTCTCCTTATAGTAGATATTCTAATTTTACTTCTGGAAAAGGTCAAAAGCAAGACCGTGCCTCAGGCCTCTGTCGGAAATTGTGAGTCCGTCACATCCAAGTCTGTCTGTGATAACCTTCAGAATGCATGCACCAGCCAGAATGACATCTGCTCTCTTCGGCTGCAGTCCGGGAAGCTCCTTGCGCTGCTCGATTGTCCTCTTTGAGTACTCGGCGATCTGCTCGTCGATATCGGCCTTTGTGAGTCTGGATCCCTGGATGACGTTCGGATCATACTTGACCATCTTGTGCTTCACAGCACCCATGCTGGTGACTGTTCCGCCCATTCCGACAAGCTGCTTCGGGCTTCCGACAACACCGGCTTCCTCGAACTCCTTGTTGATCTGCGCGATTGTGGCCTTAACCTCTTCAGGAGTGACAGGATCTGACTTCAGGTAGTTCTCTGTGAGTCTGACAGCACCGAGGTTGACTGAGAATCTCTTGATGAGCTTTGTGCCCTTTCCATAAATGAACTCTGTGCTTCCTCCGCCTGTGTCAAAGACAACAAGGTCTGCGCCTTCCTCAAGTGGAAGACCTGAGAGGATAGCCAGATAGCTGAGTCTTGCCTCTTCTTCGCCCGGAATGATCTGAACCTCGACACCACAGGCCTTCTTGACCTTCTCGACAAACTCTGCTGAGTTGCCGGCCTTTCTGAGTGCCATTGTTCCGACGCTGACAATCTGGTCTGCGCCGAGCTCTCTTGCCTTAGCTGCAAAAGCTGCGACTGAGGCGACGTTTCTCTCCATGGCCTCCGGGCTGATGAGTCCGGTGGCATCGAGTCCCTCACCAAGACGTGCGATGTCGTTGGTGTCCAGGACTGTCCTGATGGTCTTGTCCTCTGCAAGCTCTCCGACAAAGAACTTGATTGAGTTTGAACCTACATCAATGATGGCTTTTCTGCTCATTTCTCATCCCCCGTCATCAGTCAACCCATGCGGGCAGTCCGACTGCTTCCTTCATGGCCTTGAGGTAGTTGATGTTCGGATACTTCTCAACTCCGAGCTCTCTGACGACTTCCATGACAAGTTTCGGATCAATGTGCTCGACACAGATTGTCCTGTTGGGCTTGCCGTTGAATGTTGTCTCTGCGATCTCGACTGTAGTGTCCTTGATGTTGTAGATTGACCTCTCCTTGTAGACATTGACGATCTCAAGGTCCGGGCACTTTCCGACAACCTCTTCGAGGTACTGGTCATATGAGTACTCGTCTCTCTCGAACTTGGGGACATCAACCTTGAAGAAATTCTTGAACAGGTTTGCGATATCCTCTTTTTTGAGCGGGAATGAGAGCTTCATTGTGGGGTACCACTGCTCAAGCTTGTCCTCATTCACCTGTCTGAGTGACTTGATGTCCATCAGGTCATCACGGATCTTGCAGTTCTCATTGCTCTTGCGTGAAAGGATGTATTTCTCTGAGCTCTTCTTGAACAGGACCTGCTCATACTTCTTGATCCTCTCCTCGCC
>JAFZUN010000335.1 GCA_017618315.1 Spirochaetales bacterium | reverse complement strand
GGGTATCGGCGGTGGAAGCGGTTATGAGGCTGAAGGTACTGTGACTTTCGGTCCTGGTGTCACAGTCCAAGTCAGTGATGACGGCACAGCATGGTCACCTTACGTTGGCACTCGCAAGAGGTATATGAAAGTCAATAATTGAGGAACCCTTAATCCTCATCCACGGGGTGCTCTCTGAGCATCCTGTTTTTTACTGTCATGGCTACAATGAAGTGGCACATGCCGGTGATGGCCCAGGAGATGGGGTATGAGATGTAGACCATGCCTAGTGTGGGATATGCACGGGTTATGGTCATAATCCAGATTATCCTCAGCACACACGATCCAAGTAGTGAGACAACCGTGGACATTATGGACTTGTTCAGGCCTCTGACAATGCCTGATCCCGTATCCATGGCAGCAAGCGTGAAATAGGCGCTTAGCGTGTGCAGAAGCCTTATGGAGCATGCCTCTATTGCGGCAGGTGAAGTCAGGTAGATCCTGGCAAGCGGGAAGCGCAGGAAAAGGATTGAGAGGGACATTATCTCAGCAATCATGAAGGATGCCAGATAGCAGTCCCTTATCACCTTGCCCATGCGATTGAACTTCTTTCCACCGTAATGCTGGCTGGTGAACGTGACTGCTGCCTGACAGACGGAGTTTGTGGCAACATATGCAAAACTCTCTATGCTCTGGCCTGCGGCATTGCCATCGATTATGTCGGAGCCTCCGGGGAACTGCCTGTTGTTTATGCTTATGATGCTGCTCTGGATTATCATGTTGGAGAGGGAGAACAGCACACCCTGAATGGCTGCAGGAAAGCCGTTGTAGATTATTCCCTTAAGCGCATATTTCTCAATCCCTAGTTTCTTGAATTCCAGACGGCACCAGCCATTGTCTCTATGAAGCACCATTGCCAAGGCAATCATGGATGCCATGTTGGATATTGTGGTTGCCAGTGCTACTCCATCTACAGACATTTTGCAGACAATGACAAAGAAGATGTTCAGTATCACATTCAGAAGGCCTGTAATTGTAAGAATCACAAGCGGGGTTTTTGTGTCTCCCTTTGCCCTGAATATAGAGATGAGGAAGTTTGTCACCGCAATGAACGGCACTCCCAGGAAGTAGATTCTGGTATAAAGATGAGCCAGATCCAGTATATGACCCTGGTCTCCCAGAAGCATGAGGATGGGTCTGCTTATTGACAGTCCCAGGATCATTGCCGCGATTCCGGAGATCATTCCTATCACTAGAGCCGTATGAACTGCCTTTGAGGTCTTCTCCGGATTACGTTCGCCTATGGCTCTTGCAACCATGACACTTGCACCGACTGCAAAGCCCATGAACAGGTTCAGTATGCAGTTGACCATTGCTGCTGTTGTCCCGATGGCTCCTATGGCCCCGTCCACGCTGGACATGCCGACAATGACCATGTCTGCGGCGTTGTAGAGGTTCTGGATGAGGTTTGTGATCATCAGTGGCAGTACAAATGCAAAAATCTTTCCCAGAAGAGGTCCGTGGAGGAGATCTGTGTCATTGAGCAGTGCCACTCTCTTGAAACGCCATCTTGCAGTCTGCATGGCATGATAATATAATTAATTAGATAATGTTTACAGAGCCTTTAACGAACAAGGCTTGAACGATTAAGAACTGCGGAGCGCCAGATGAAATCAATCAGAGACATATATAAGATCGGTAAGGGGCCTTCCAGCTCCCACACAATGGGACCGGGATTCGCTGCCAAGATATTCAAGGATGAGAACCCTGATGCAGACTCCTTCAAGGCAATCCTTTATGGGAGCCTTGCCAAGACAGGTATTGGCCATGGAACCGACAGGGTCCTGATTGACACATTCGCTCCCATTCCTGTTGAGGTCAAAATCTCGAATCTGGATCCTGAGAAGCTCAAGCATCCGAACACGCTGGATCTTGAGGCCTTCAAGAACGGCAAGGAAATCAGCAAGCAGCGCTTCATTAGCATCGGCGGCGGAGACATAGTGATTGAGGGCCGTGACAGCGACAAGAATCCGGTTGAGGAGGATGTGTACATAGAGAACTCATTTGCAGAGATCAGGCAGTTCTGCTCTTTCAGGTACATTGATCTTGTACAGTACATAGAGTTGAACGAGGGTGAGGAGATATGGGAATTCCTCAAGACTGTATGGAAGGCCATGAAGAACGAGGTTGAGGAAGGACTGTCAAAGACCGGAGACCTTCCGGGACCGCTTCACGTTCACAGAAAGGCAAAGTACCTGTTTGATCAAGTTCCCCAGAACAAGCATGCAGAACTGGTTGAATCTCAGCTGGTTTGCTCCTATGCATATGCTTGTTCAGAACAGAATGCCGACAACGGAACAGTAGTTGCCGCTCCGACATGCGGATCCTGCGGGGTTCTTCCTGCGGTTCTGTATTACCTTCAGCACAAGAGGAATCTCTCTGATGAGAAGATTATCCGTTGCTTGGGAGTGGCAGGTCTTTTCGGTGAGCTTGCAAAGCGCAACGCGTCTGTATCAGGTGCTGAGTGCGGATGTCAGGCAGAGGTCGGCGTGGCATGCTCAATGGCCGCTGCCGCTGCAGGGCAGGCTTTCGGATACAATATCGATCAGATTGAGTATGCCGCTGAGGTTGCGCTTGAGCACCATCTGGGACTCACATGTGACCCGATCTGCGGTCTGGTTCAGATACCGTGCATTGAGCGTAACGCTGTTGCCGCAATGCGTGCCCTGAATGCTGCTAACATAGCATATTTCCTTACTGGAACAAGAAACATCAGCTATGATATGGTTCTCAAGAGCATGTATTACACAGGTCTGGACATGAACCAGCGATACCGAGAGACCTCTGAGGGTGGACTTGCCAAGGCATATTCGCGCCGAGGAAGCACATCTGCCTGAGTCTGATTCTTTTAGTGTAGTTTGAGATTTTTATTTTGACATTTTTTAAAAACTTGTCAAAGAAGAGCGATTTCACTATACTTGAGCCGATATTAATTCTATTTAAGGTGGAAAAATGGCAAAGAAACCAAAACATAATCCAAGACCTTGGGGTTTTCTGGATGATTTCAGAGGCGAGGGCAAGTACTTCAATGCAGAGTGGCCCACACTTAACGAGCAGTTTGACATAACAGTCTCAAGATATCCGGATAACAAGGCTTTTGAGGCTTTTACTCCCAAGCATGAGGTTTTCACATACAAGGAAGCCCAGGCAATCATGAAGGGCATCGCCAATAAGCTCTATGAGATGGGAATCAGGCATGGAGACAAGGTCGGTCTTGCCGGAAAGAACAGTCCTGAGTGGGCAATTGCTTATCTTGCAATCGCTTACGCCGGAGCAACAATTGTTCCTGTTGATTATTCTCTCTCTGATGATGTGATTGCACATCTTCTCACATTTGCAGAGGCCAAGGTGCTTTTCATCGACAACGAGAAGATTGACCGCATCAGTCTTGATATCCCTAAGATCTCACTCGACGGTGACGGAGAGAACAGCCTCTACAACATGCAGAGTGACAAGGCACACAAGATCGAGCTGTCAACAAGCAAGGACATCGCTGCAATCCTGTTCACAAGCGGAACAACAGGTACCCCGAAGGGCGTCATGCTCAGCCATGAGAACCTGATCTCCGATGTCTGGATGGCACAGGGGCTGATGAACATCTATGACGATGATGTCTTCTATGCGATTCTGCCGATCCACCACGCTTATACCATGCTGGCGGTTTTCTTGGAGTCAATCTCATCAGGTGCCAAGCTGGTGTTCGGAAAGAAGCTTGTGGTCAAGCAGCTTCTCAAGGAGCTGAAGCAGGGAGAGGTCACAATGTTCCTCGGAGTCCCAATGCTCTTCAACAAGCTCATTGCCGGAATCATGAAGGGCGTCAGGGAGAAAGGCGCATTAGTCAACGGACTGATTCATGCCATGATGGGCCTGAGCGGATTCCTGAAGAAGGCATTCGGCATCAAGGTCGGAAAGAAGTGGTTCAACTTCCTTCTGAAGAAGGTTTCCCTTGATAAGATCAGGATCTGCATCTCCGGTGGCGGACCGCTTCCGGCTTCCACATTCAAGCAGTTCAATCAGCTTGGAATTGACTTTGTCCAGGGCTATGGCCTTACAGAGACAAGCCCGATCATCAACCTCAACCCGATCTTCGATTACATCGAGTCCAGTGTCGGAACAACACTTCCGGGTGTGGAGGAGAAGATAGTCGATCCGGATTCAGACGGAAACGGACTGATTTACGTCAAGGGCTCCATGGTCATGCAGGGGTATTACAAGAACCCTGAGGCTACAGCAGAAATCCTTACAGATGACGGATGGCTCAACACAGGAGACATCGGACATCTTGATAGCAGGAACTACCTTTACCTCACTGGAAGACAGCGCAACATCATCGTCACCGAAGGCGGAAAGAACGTCTTCCCAGAGGAGATTGAGGACAGCTTCCAGCTCTACGATGACATTGACCAGATCTGTGTCAGAGGTTATGTGGCAGATGAGGCAAGGAAGATCGAGGGTATTATGGCAATTGTCCATCCGTCAGATGCATGCATCGAGCAGTACAAGGACAATATGAGCGGTCTTCTGGACCATATCGGTTCCATCATCACCGAGGTCAACGCCACATTCCCGAGCTACAAGAAGATCCGTAAGCTTGCCCTTTACATGGAGAAGTTCCCTCTCTCCTCAACGGCAAAGATCCAGCGCTTCAAGATCGGTGACATTGACGAGTCACTCACAAAGATGATCTGATCTTAGTTTGATTCAAAGCATGGCCTGCGGTCTTATGACTGCAGGCTTTTTTATGGTATAATCAGTTCTGAAGTGAGGTGCAGATATGGAATACAGGATCGAGCATGACTCAATGGGAGAGATCAGGGTTCCCGCGGACAGGCTCTGGGGAGCACAGACACAGAGAAGCATAGAGAACTTCCAGATTGGAGTGGGAATTGAGACAATGCCGTCTGAGATAATCCATGCCTTCGGTATCCTGAAGAAGGCCGCAGCAATGGCCAATGCAGCAATTGTTCCGTCAAGGATGACAGAGGAGAAGCTGAAGGCTATTACCGCAGCATGTGATGAGGTGATCTCAGGCTCCCTGAATGACCATTTTCCGCTGGTTGTGTGGCAGACAGGAAGCGGCACGCAGAGCAACATGAACGCAAACGAGGTTATTGCCAATAGGGGAAACCAGATAGCCGGAAAGACGTTGCTACACCCCAACGATGACGTGAATATGAGCCAGAGCTCAAACGACACATTTCCCGCAGCCATGCATATTGCTGCATCACTTATTATCAAGAAAAAGCTCATTCCTGCTTCAGAGGCTCTTGTCCGCACACTCAAGAGGCTGGAGAAGGAGAATCTGGGAATTGTGAAGAGCGGAAGGACTCATTTGCAGGATGCCACACCAATAGCATTCAGCCAGGAGATATCAGGCTGGAGAAGCAGTCTTGAAAGGGATATTGAGCTTCTTAAGACTTCTCTCAAAGGCCTTGGTGAGCTTGCTCTGGGTGGAACTGCGGTTGGAACAGGATTAAATGCACCTGCCGGATTTGCTGAAGAAGCTGCAAAAAATATAAGTATTCTTGCAGAACAGGCATTCGTTAGTGCCCCGAATAAGTTTCATTCGCTTACATCAAAGGATGAAATTGTCTTTGCTCACGGTGCAATCAAGGCTCTTGCCTGTGATATGATGAAGATCGCCAACGACGTTCGCTGGCTGGCAAGCGGTCCGAGGCTCGGGCTTGGAGAGATAACCATTCCTGCCAATGAACCAGGTTCCTCCATAATGCCAGGCAAAGTGAATCCAACTCAATGTGAGGCAGTGACCATGGTGGCTGTTCAGGTCATGGGAAATGACGTTGCAGTTGGAATGGCTGCAAGTCAGGGCAATTTTGAGCTCAACGTGTTCATGCCGGTTTGCGCCTACAACTTCCTCCAGAGTGCTAGGTTGCTATCTGAGGCCATTGTCTCATTTGACATGAACTGCGCATCCGGCATTATGGCCAACAAGGAGAAGATGAAGTCAAATCTCTATAACTCCCTGATGCTTGTGACTGCCCTTAACCCGTACATCGGCTATGAAAATGCTGCCAAAGTGGCTAAGAAGGCTTATGCGGAGAATCTCTCTCTGAAAGAGGCTTGCCTTGAGCTGGGGTTCATGACCTCTGATGAGTTTGACAAAGTCTTCAAGCCGGAGCAGATGATCTGATCAGGCCTTGTGTATGTGAGGCAGGTTCCACTCGTATGTCTTAGCCAGAAAACGTATCAGTATGACAGAGACAAGACCTGCTGATATTGCGGCGAATTGTGAGGTCTTCCAAAGAAGACATGTGAGTATTGCACCGGCAACTGAAGCCAGTGCATAGATGTGTCTGACGAATATGGCAGGGACCTCGTTTGCAAGAAGATCCCTCAGTACTCCGCCGCCGACTCCTGTAATCACTCCCAGAAACGCGCAAAGGAAAAGGCCACCGTCTGTCATTGTCTGTCCCACAATCACACCGTTGACTGTGAATGAGGCAAGTCCGATGGTATCGAACCAGAACAATGTTTTTCCGAAAATGTGGTTCATCTTGGGCTTGGATTTGCCGCTGAGGTGGAAATACAGGAAGAAGAAGACGATGTTGGACACAATGAATGCCACGGTTACATAGGTCGGGTTACGGAACATCAGAGGGGGAACTGAACCAATGATGATGTCTCTGGTTGCACCTCCGCCTACTGCGGTGACGATTCCCAGTATGCATACTCCCAGGTAATCCATGTCTTTTCGTGCGGCTACGAGAGAACCTGAGATTGTGAATGAGATTACTCCTATGAAATCCAGGATGGTCAGAATATCGGTATCCATGGATGCAAGTGTATACCTAACGTCAATTCTTTGGTAGATGGGTTTTCTGTGTTATAATCTTTGAGGAGGGAAGTGTGGCTGCGGAGAAGAAAACGGTTGTGCTCACCGGTGCTGCAGGCGGAATGGGAAGTGCGGTCAGACGCCTGCTAGAGAGCCTGGGATATCTTGTATGGTCTCTGGATAAATCCGATACCGGAAGTCCGAATTTCATAGAGTGCGACATAACTGATTCATCTTCCGTCCGGAATGCGGCAGAAATGGTTAAATCCGCCTCAATGAAGATTGATGCCATAGTCCATACTGCCGGAATATACGACATGAACTCGCTTGTGGAGATGCCCGAGGAGGATTTCGTAAGGATCTTCAATGTGAACCTGTTCGGAATGTACAGGGTGAACCGTGAGTTTCTGAGTCTGCTGAATCCCCAGTCAAGGATTGTCATGGTCTCAAGTGAGCTTGCGCCTCTTGATCCTCTTCCGTTCAACGGGATTTACTCAATCACGAAATCGGCAATTGAGAAATACGCATACTCCTTGAGGATGGAGCTGCAGCTTCTCGGACATAAGGTCATTGTGATACGCCCCGGTGCAGTAAGAACATCTCTTCTTGATGTGTCCCAGAGCAGAATAGAGAAGTTCTGCAGCGGCACTGAGCTTTACCATAACACGTCAAGGAGATTCCTCAGGCTTGTGAACAGGATAGAGACTTCAAGTGTGGATCCTGACAAGATAGCTCTAACAGTCCAGAAGGCTCTTGAATCAAGGAATCCCAGGTATGTGTACAACATAAACAGAAGTCTGCTGCTGAGGCTTATGAGCGCTCTTCCCCAGCATTTCCAGAATTATGTAATCAGGAAGATTCTGAAGAATGATTAAGGTCTTCTGCTTTCATTCCGCATCCAGCATCAGCAGCTTATCTTTGCTGACATAGATATCCGCTATGCTTTCCTCTGGTCTCTGATTGCTTCTGACAAGAATTTCTTGACCTTTGTATGACAGCCTTACCATATAATCTGAACCTGTGAACTCATAGCTTTCCACTAATGCGTTCTTAAGGACAAAATCGGTTTCATTTGGAATGCATTTTTTAATAACAGCATCCTCTGGTCTGAAAAAAGCTACATTTTTTGCAGGATTATATGCAATCTGAGGTACTTTAATCACTGAACCTTCTCCAGTGAAGTTCGCCACGAACAAGTTCGGTGGATTCCTGTAGAGCTCCTGCGGAGTCCCCATTGCCTCAAGTTTTCCAGATCTCATGATCATGATTCTGTCCGCTATGGCAAAGGCCTCCTCCCGGTCATGAGTGACATAGAGCATTGTGATTTTTGTCTGGTCATGAATCTGCCTGATTGTGCTTCTCAGCCTCTTTCTGAGAGGAGCATCAAGCGCTGACATGGGCTCATCCAGAAGAAGGATCTGGGGCTTTGCCGCAACAGCGCGGGCAAGGGCAATGCGCTGCGCCTCTCCGCCGGAGAGCTCGTTCACCTTACGCTTGGCATAGCCGGGGAGACTGACCATCTCCAGAAGTTTCTCAGTCTGTCTTTCCTTTTCCTCTGCAGGTACATCCCTCATTCCGTACTGGATGTTCTTCTCCACGTTCATTGAGGGAAACAGCGAGAAGTCCTGGAAAACCATTCCGATTCTTCTTTTCTGAACAGGTATTGATGTGATGTCCTTTCCGTCCAGCAGAAACTGTCCCGACACGGAGCTGTCTATTCCGGCAATGGCGGAGAGCAGTGTTGACTTTCCGCTTCCGGAAGGCCCAAGGATACACAGTAGCTCTCCTTTCTCCATGGAGAATGATATATCCAGCGTGAAATGTTGGAAGACTCTCTTCAGGTTCCTGCATTCAAGATACGGCATATTCATCTCCTCCTGTCTCGCCAATGGCGAACATTGTGATTGCAATTGTAAGCAGGATGACTGCAAGAGCCGCAGCTCCCTGATAGTTGTACTGGTTGATCATCTTGTAGATGAGAATTGGGATTGTGGTCACGCGGCCCTCGCTCAGGGCAAGGGTTGCGTTGACCTCTCCAAGTGAGAGCGCGAACGAAAAGGCGAATGCCCTCCTGCGGTACGGCTTGAGAAGCGGCCTCTCAATCAGCCTGTATGCCTCTCTTGAGTCACCGCCTAACGTCTTTGCCGCAAGAGGAAGTCTTTCCGGAATGCGCCTTGCACCAGGCAGGATTGACCTGACTGCAAAAGGCATTACAACCACAACGTGGGCTGCAAGCACAAGGAGATAGGAGATGACTGTGTTCCTAAGAGGCATTCTTGCGGCTATGAACGAGAATCCCAGTCCCATGGATACTGATCCTATGGCCATGGGGAGACTTGTCAGAAGTGTTGTGAACCTTGATCCTGTTCTCACAGATCCCATAGCTATTGCACTTGCCATGTTCACCGATATGATTGCTGAGCCGGAGGCTATGAGCAGGCTGTTGAGAACAGCGCCGAGGCTGGTTCCCGTGCCCAATCTGGATCTTGCAGCAATGTCAGCCCATGCCTTGAGTGTAAAGACCCCATCCCTAGTAAAGAACGCCCTGTAGAGGATGGCAAGCATCGGCGGTGCCATGAAGATAAAAATCACAATACAGAGTGCAACGGCGGCTGCCAGTCTTTTCCCTGTGGCCTTGATCAGAACATGGGTGCTTCTTCTGACGCGTCTCTCATCCCTTCCATAGCCTGTGGCAACAAGGAGCAGGGCCATGACCAGAAATGAGAATATGGCAAGGGACGCTGATCCTGCCGGATTCACATCCGTGTATGTTCTCTTGTATATCTCGGCCTCAATTGTGAAGAACCTGGGGTTTCCTCCCAGGCTCATGACTATCAGGAAGGACGGGAAGCAAAAGAGAAAGATCAGTGTGAATGTGGCCAGGATTGTGCCGCTAATCTTTGGAACCGTTATCCTGAAGAATGTCCTAATCCCGGATGCCCCAAGAAGCCGTGATGCCTTCTCCTCTACATCTGGCATTGAGCTCAGTGATGATGTTATGAGTGAGAATGCCACAGGAAAGTTCAGATACACATGGGCAAGGATGATTGCCTTGAATGAGTAGAGTATCTTAACAGACCATCTTCCGCCGCTGATTGCCTTGAGCGCATTGTTCACCATGCCGTTGTTCCCGTAGTAGATGACAAAGCCCAGGACCGCAAGGATCGCAGGCAGGGCAAAGGCTGCATCACTCATTGTCAGGATTGCCTTGCGTCCGAAGAACGTATATCGGGAGAAGAACACCGAGAACGGGATTGCCAGCAGTACTGAGATAAGTGCGCTCAGGAAAGACTCCCAGACAGTGAAGGCCAGAAGTCTCCAGGTGTACGGGTCTGTGAATGTCTGATTTAAGTTGCTTCCTGATGAGAATGAGCGCAGGAAAACCGCCCCCACAGGCAGAATGAACACGACGGTTGTGATAATGAGGGCAGGCAATGCCATTCTCTTATAGAAACCGTCGTGTTTGTCCATGTTATTTCACAATTGCATCAGTCCAGAGTGTGAGCAGCTCTGAGGCCTGGTCCGAGGAACCTGTGAAGATTCTCTCTGGAACAGGAGCATAGTCATAGGCTGCGGGAAGCTCGATTGTTGAGTTTACAGGATACATGGAGTTCGCGTTGGCAAGGTCAATCTGGGCTTCCGTGAGCAGGAAGTCTATGAACGCCTCAGCCTCAGCCCTGTGCTTGGTTCCCTTGACAATGCCCGCGGCCTCAATGGTTGTCTCATGGCCGTCCGAGAAGAGAAGTGCCTGATAACGTGTCGTGTTCTCCCACATGACATGATAGACGGGACTTGTTGTGTAGCTGATCACAATAGGAGCCTCTCCCTCTGTGAAAAGCCCGTACCCTGATGACCAGCCTGAGGCTGTGGTCAATGCGTTCTCTGTCATTGTCTTCCACCAGGATAGCCAGCTGTCACCCAGCGCATTGTAGGTCCACATCATCAGTCCGGTGCCGACAGAACTGGTTCTGGGGTCAATCAGGATCACCTTGTCCTTGTACTCGTCCTTGGTCAGATCAGCAAGGCAAGTAGGTGGCTGAATTCCTGATTCGGTGTCATATACAAAAGCAAATGCACCATAATCATAAGGTATCAGTCGATTCTGGGCATCGAATACGTATCTTTCATCAATTGTCTTGATATAAGGGCTGTCATAGCTTTCCAAGAGGTCATAAGCCTTGTCGGCTATGTCATCGCTGATTCCGAGAATGACATCACAGCTAGTGTTCTTGCCCTCGAGGCGGACCTTGTTGATGACCTCGACAGCCGCACCTGATGCCACAAGGTTGACCTTGATTCCCGTTGTCTCCTCAAAGGCCGGGATTACCGAACCTGCAGCTCCCCAGTCGCCGCAGAAAGTGTCATAGGCGTAGACTGTGAGGGTCCTCTGCCCGGATTTCTGCTCATTGACCGACTGTGCGAAGATAATACCTGCAGCAATGATAAGCACTGCAATGACGGACAATACCTTTTTCATGAAAGGCCTCCATAGAAAAATGATCTGTCCTGGGGAAAATAATAAGAAAAACGTCGTTCCTACGCCGGCATTACCCGGATCAGGTTCGAGGGTATGTTCTCAGGCCCCAATGGGCCACCCCTAGACACAGATAGATTAGCCCAGTCTTGGCTGTTATTCAAGTGGCAGTTTATGAGAATGTTTCTGTAAAAAAGAACAAATAGCGGATTATAACTATGTACATAAAAGTCCTAATTGGTTATAACGTGAGGCATGAAGAGAATAGTCACAATTCAGGATGTTTCATGCGTCGGAAAGTGCTCACTCACAGTGGCTCTTCCGATCATCTCGGCAATGGGAGTGGAGACCGCCATAATCCCGACAGCGGTTCTTTCCACCCATACTATGTTCCAGGGCTTCACCTTCAGGGACCTGACCTCTGACATCAATCCCATCATGGAGCACTGGAAGAAAGAGGGCTTCACCTTTGATGCCATCTATACCGGTTATCTCGGATCTTTTGAGCAGATTGACCTGATGCACAGCCTGTTCGAGCAGTTCGGAAAGCGTTCCCTCAAGATCGTTGATCCGTGCATGGCAGACAACGGAAAGCTCTACCCTGGTTTCACACCCCAGTTTGCAAAAAAGATGGCAGGCCTTTGTGCCGATGCCGACATCATTGTCCCGAACCTGACAGAGGCAAGCTTCCTTCTTGATATTCCATATGTGGGAAGCGGCTATGATGAGGCTTACATCATTGATCTTCTGAAGAAGCTTGCTGCTCTGGGTGCCAGAGAGGTTGTCCTCAAGGGCATAGAGTTCGCAACTGACCAGAAGACCCTCATCGGAGTAAAGGGCAAGATCGGCATTGCCTCATACAACTCGGAGACCGGAAAGATCTCATGGTATTTCCACCGCAAGATGCGCCAGAGCTTCCACGGCACAGGCGATATCTTCGCAAGTGTCATGACAGGTGCCCTTATGCGTGGCCTGAGCCTTGAGAAGTCATATTCCCTGGCAGGTGAATTTGTCGTGGAGTCAATCAAGAAGACCCTGGCACATGTGGATCACAACAACTACGGAGTTGATTTCGAGAGCGCGTTCCCGATGCTGATCAGGCGTCTGTCAAGAGAGGCTCTTGTAAGCAAGTACGAATGATAATTCCTGATTCAGATTTGGAATCAAGTCCAAGGAGCAAACGAGGGACAGTGCTGTTTGCACGGCCCAAGTGCAGAGACGCCGGAAATGGCCCAAATATAAATCAGATGTAGACTGAGTCTTCCGGGCGGAAGACTACCTTAGGGACATCTCCAAGAATTCTGGAGATGTCCTTTGTTTTATGGCCCATTATCCTGAGAAGGTCTGAGGAATTGAAGCTTGTGATTGCTTTCAGGATGACGTTACCGCTTGTGCTTCTGACATCAATGACATCTCCCTCATTGAAGACACCCGTCACATTGGTGATTCCTGAAGGCAGAAGGGACTTGTGTCCGACAGTAAGGGCATTCTCAGCTCCGCTGTCGACGGTCACTGATCCTGAGGAAGTGGTGTTCAGTATCCATCTCTGTCTTTGGGCAAGGCGCTTTTCCGGAAGAATGTAGGTTCCTATTTCCTCTCCGCTGACGGCACGGACAAGGGAGTCCTTTTCATAACCTGAGATTATCATTGTTCCGCATCCGCCTTTCTGGGCTATCTGCGCTGCAAGTAGCTTTGTTTTCATTCCGCCTGTGGAGAATGTGCTTCCGGCGCCCTTTGCGTAGCCGAAAATCTCATCGGTGATCTCCTCAATCTCAGAAAGCCTGACCGCATCAGGGTCGGTCTTTGGGTTGCCGGTGTAGACTCCGTCAATGTCGGTCAGAAGAATCAGCAGGTCGGCATCGATCTTCGATGCCACGTAGGCGCTCATCCTGTCGTTGTCACCGAACACGTTATTGATCTCAGAAGTTGAGACCACATCGTTCTCGTTGAAGACTGGTACTACTCCAAGCTGGAGCAATGTGGAGACCGCGGCTCTCATGTTGTTGTATCCGGTTCTGTTGTTCAGG
>JAFZUN010000334.1 GCA_017618315.1 Spirochaetales bacterium | reverse complement strand
TGAGGTTTGTCCCACACAGGACTTCTATGTTGATTGCCTTCAGGTCCGTGTGATCTCCATGTTCCAGAACAGGTCCATGAACAATATCCTCAGGACATTATCAGACCTCTCCAACGATGAGAGGATCATCAACGATGATAACAAGGAGGTCGCCTCCACCCTCATCGACTATCTGGTGAGGCTTGTCATAGAGATCTTCACCGAGTCCGGGGAGATAAGCATGATGTGGAATCCTCATACCACAATGACATCAAACCTGATGCATGAGCACACGCAGGATGTTTACATAGCATGGATGCTGTCATCTGAGGATCCCGGGGAGATATTCACGGACAAGACAGAATACACAAGCGTAGCCTTCTACTCTCTCAAGAGCAATGATACCGTGCGTGTCACGGAAGGGGACGATGACTGCACAGTGATGCTGTTCAAGGACGGTGAATTTGACCAGGGTTATCCGTTGTTGCGTCAGAATGCCCGTAATGATGATGGGACTTTTGTCATCTCTCTTCCCCATGACAGAAATTACAAGGTCTGGTATGAGGGGCAGGATAAAAATGAGGGCCTGGTCATCTTCATCGTCAACTTTGACACCCAGTCCCTTGCTGAGGGCTCAATGACGGTCTGCTGGCCTATAAATGACATCGGAAACAGTTTCATCTTCTCCTCGGACGGTCAGCGTTCAGAAGACTGTGAATACTATGATTTTGATGCATCCGAGATGGGTGAGAATTCCCAATTCCTGCCTGCCGGCTTTATTGCCGGAGCCCTTGGCTCTGAGCCGTTCACGTTGGGATGGAGGGCCACGATGTTCATGCTGGTCCTGATTCCGTTCATCACAGTCATGGTCGTTGTACTGCTAATTGCTGTCCTGATCAGGCTGATAAGCAGAAAGCGCATCACTTTCATGCCGTTCTTGTTTTTCGCTCTTGTCATGATAGGATTCATCTTGGGTGATCTGTATTACTGGCTGTATGATTCGGTCACTCCAAGGACAATTACCAAGGCAGTTACAGGATTCTTCACGGTATTGTTTGCCTTGGCCGGCCTCTGGAAGAGAAAGAGGGTGGGTCTGCTTTCATCTGAAGATGGAACTCTCAGCATTGTCCTTACATGCTGTGTCTTTGTCTGCGCTGTTGCGGACTGCGTGATCAACTACTCATTCAAAGCCGGCATGATCATGTATGCAGTTGTTCATCTGTGCATGATAGCCGCATTCCACAGAAAGAGTCGTCTCAGTGCCTACCAGTGGTTCGCGTTCTTCATAGCCTGTATTGCCGTTCTGCTTGCCGTTTCCGTGTTCAGAACTCATCTCGGAGACAGAAGATATCTGGTTCTGTCATATGGTTTCATGTTGGCTCTGCTTGTTGTCTCCGGCTACAAGGTAAGCACACCTGTGGCATTGTCATGCATGATGTTCACTATCTCTGACATCATCATGGAGGTCTACCGATCAATCAGCTCAAGGCTTCTGGTACTGCATGTGCTTCTGATGTTCGCTTATTATCTTGCAGTGTTCTGTCTTGCTTACTCATGCCACAGGGTCAAGGGGTATGATGAGCTTCTCAGGCAGAAGAAGGCAGAAAAAAAGGCTGCCGAGGAAACTTCCCGGCAGCCGTGATATCAGCTTGCTTTCTGATATTGATCACTGTGCGACGCGTTTGAGTGTGAACGGCTCCTCACCTGATTTGTAAAGTGTGAGCTCTGTATCGTAGGCAGTGAAATCAAATGTGGTTTTCACTAACGTGATTGTCATTGTTCCCTGGGATACTGAAGATGCAGTCCATGTTCCATCAAGGATAAAGGTGCCGCCTGTCTGCTGTTCTGTCATGGTGAAAGTCTGGTCAGACTTGACATCAAGAATGACTGTATCGCCTTCGTTATTTTTTGCCTCCCATTTTCCGATGGCCTTGTTATCTGCAATTGGGTCCTGCATGAAACAGGATGCAAGTAATGCAACGCTGGCAATAGCAATGATGCAAAGTGCAAATAAACTTCTTTTCTTCATTTTTTCTCTCCTATCTTGGATAAAATCCAAAGTCAGTCTAAAAGTGTGTCTGCTTGTAAGTCAAGCTTTTTATGGATTTAAACAAACAAAAAAGGCTGCCGCAGTAGGGCTGTGGCAGTATTTTTGATGGTTTTGTAACGTTTTCCCCTCATCAGCCTGCGATCTTGACTGAGATCTTCTTGGGCTGCTCTGCTGGAAGCTTCGGAAGCGTGATTGTCAGGATTCCGTTCTTGAACTCCGCCTCAATGGCTTCCTCATTGATTGTCTCAGGAAGTGAGAATGCCCTGTTGAACTTCACAAAGCTTCTCTCACGCACGACATATTTCTTGTCCTCTTTCTTGTCCATCTTCTCTGAAGAGATGTGCAGGACATGCTTTTCCACGTCGATGCTCACTTCGTCACTTGTATATCCAGGAAGCTCAGCCTCTACGTAGAATGCCTTTGAGTCCTCGTAGACGTTGACTGTAGGATAAGTGCTGTTCCTGATACCCCAATCACCGAACATGGTGTCGAAAAGGGTGTCGAAATCGTTGTCTGCGTTTCTGGTCATCAAATAATTCTTCATAGTAAAACCTCCATTTCATCTATGCTTGATTTATGTCCTCGACCAAGGCCTCTTAAGCAGAGACCTTGACTGTGATTTTCTTGGGTTCCCTGACAGGGAGCTTCGGCAGCGTGACCGTCAGGATGCCGTTCTTGAACTCGGCCTCGATGGACTCCTCGTTGATTCCCTCGGGAAGCGAGAAGGCTCTGTCGAACTTCATGTTGCTTCTCTCGCGGACGATGTACTTGCGCTCGTCCTTCTGTGCGACCTTCTCTGAAGAGATGTGCAGAACATGCTTGTCGATGTTGATGTTCACGTCTTCAGTGGTGTATCCGGGAAGTGATGCCTCAAGGTAGAAAGCCTTGGAGTCCTCATATACGTTCACTGCAGGATAGGAGCTGTTCCTGACGCCCCAGTTGCAGAACATGTCGTCAAAGAAGTTGTCCAGGTAGTTGTCGTTGTTTCTTGTCATCATATAAGTCATTTCGTTGCCTCCGAATCTTTTTGCTGTTTCATGTCTGCCGTTTCCGGCTGACACCTGCAATATTGCATGAGGCGTGCCAAGTTCTGTAACTCTTTATGTTAAATTGAATTGTGTTTTTCAGGTTTTCAGAAATCAACTCACGTCAGGGCATCTTGAGGGTCTTTTTGAAACACTCGGCAGATTCAGGCTCAAAAGTGTAGCTTTTTGACACAGTATGGATTTTTTGACACAAAATCCGGTCATTTTTACATATTTTGCCCGGCGGGTTGACACTTATGCTGAAAAAAAGTACAGTGACTGAGCATTCGACGCAGGGTGGAGCAGTTGGCAGCTCGCCAG
>JAFZUN010000333.1 GCA_017618315.1 Spirochaetales bacterium | reverse complement strand
TACTCCCCGCTCAACGGTGCGGGCCTCAAGCCTGTGCTCAGGGCACTGAATGAGTCAGGTTTCACAAACATCAGCGTTGTCAAAGAGCAGGAGCAGCCTGACGGGAACTTCCCGACATGCCCGTATCCTAATCCTGAGATCAGGGCCGCGCTCCAGCTGGGTCTTGAGTACGCCGCACGCCTGAATGCGGATCTGATGCTTGCCACTGACCCGGACTGTGACCGTGTGGGAATAGCGGTACGTGACGGAAGCGAGATGAAGCTTCTGACCGGAAACGAGACCGGAATGCTTCTTCTTGACTACATCTGCTCACAGCGCAAGGCGCACAACCAGATGCCTGCTGATCCTGTGTTCATCAAGACCATAGTCACATCCGATATGGCTCAGAGGATCGCGACAAAGTACGGGGTGCGCACTATCAACGTGCTGACCGGCTTCAAGTACATCGGCGAGCAGATAGGGCTTTTAGAGGCCGCAGGCCATCCGGAAAGCTATATCCTGGGTTTTGAGGAATCATATGGCTACCTTTCCGGTCCGCATGTAAGGGACAAGGATGCTGTAAATGCCTCATTTCTCATCTGCGAGATGTTCGCCTTCTACAAGACCCGCGGAATCTCCCTTCTTGATAAGCTCAACTCACTTTATGAGGAGTACGGCTACTGCCTGATCACCCAGCATTCCTATGAGTTCCCGGGCTCCGCAGGCTTTGCCAGGATGAAGGAGATCATGGACGGCCTGAGGAAGGAAAGGCCCGCCTCAATCGCAGGACGCAAAGTTCTTGATGTGGTTGATTATGGCAAGGGTGTGGACGGGCTTCCAAAATCAAATGTCATAAAGTTCGTCCTGGACGGCAACTGCTCTGCAATAATCCGTCCGTCAGGAACAGAGCCCAAGATCAAGAACTACTGTACGGTCACTGCCGCAGACAGACCTTCCGCCGAGAGGGTGGAGAAGGTTATTGTTTCAGAATTTGAAATGATATTTGGTCTCTGATTAAGCTGAGACAAACCTTACACCGTCACCTTTGATTCTGCCTTCCCGTTCAAGGGCATGCAGGACAGAGGTGAACATGGTGTCCTTCTGCTGTGCATCTGACACAGTGAAGGATCTGCTCTGATCAATAGAACAGAGTATTAGTCTCACAATCTCCATCTCCGGAAGATTCTCATTGCGCATGGCTTCCCTGTGACGGCTAACAAGCATCTTGGCAACAGGCTCAAGGATTGCAGTGAGGTCTGGAGTGCATTTAAGGTAAACTGCGTTCTTGTCTTCCGTACCCGAGTTCCTTGAGACAATGAGGGCCACAGTCAGGCCGTCCCTGATGATCTCATACGCCAGGACATTCCTGTCCTTGAATGCACGCCTGCGGGAAGAAAGGCTCTTCTCATCTTTGATGGCCTCTGCAAGAGCCTTATCCAGCATGGCAGCATCCTCTTCAAAGAGCTTTGAACCCTGACAAAACAGCATCTTGTTGACAAAGTAGGTGTAGAATGTCTTTGAATAGCCGCGCTTGAAGCTTGCTATGCCCTTGTCCAGGGCAACTGCTGAGATTGCTGCGGTCATAAGTCCGTTTCCGGAGAGAAGAATCTCTCCGTTCTCCAGTGTGATTGGCATGATCACATGACCAGAGGACTCAAATCCTATTGCCAGGTCACTGAGGTTGCAGTTGCAGATCCATTTGTCGCCCACATCTGTGATGACCGAACGGCAACCGAATCTCTGAGCGAATGAGACAGATGACATGATGTCGGACTCAAGTGTACAGACAATGCGGCTTCCCTCAAAAGACCTTTCACAGCTCAGCAGACCCATCATCAGGAAGGCCTCTTCGTCTCCGTCATAGACCTTGACCGTGTCAGAGGCCTTGTCATACTTGAGCAGCATGCCTCTGTCACCGTCTCCGTCAGTGACAATGCCATAAGAATCGGTATTCTCAAACAATGTCTTAATTATGCGTGGAGCATATGGAATCTGCAGCCTTGTATAGGATTCATGACCCTCAATCTCGGCAACACCGCAGTTGCGGTTGATGTTATGGCCTTTCTCATCCTCTGAGATCCTCATGTAGGAAAGACCGTTCTTCTTGAAGAAGGCATCGGCGAATCTAGTCCATGCTCCTGCAGCGGTGTCCAGGATGAAATGCATGCCTGTCATGTCTTTCACAGGTACGGAGGACTCAAGAGTGTCCAGGACCATCTTTGCAGGGTCAACGTTTTTCACGGCTCCATCAGATTTCTTGGGAGAAGTCTCTGAGAGCGCTATCTCCAGCATGATGGATGAGAGTTTCAAGTCACCGAGCTCTCCTTCGGGAAGAAGCTTCTTGCCCTTGAAGAAGAACTTGATTCCGTTCTGGTTGGAAGGGTTGTGGCTTGCTGTGAGCATGGCGGCACCCATGCAGCCGTTGAGAATCTGGTACTGCGGCACAGCCGGGGTAGGGACCACGCCCAGATAGCAGACTGTGGCTCCGGAGGCAGCAAATGCGTTGTTCATGGCATTGACGAATGCATTTCCTGTCACCGAGTCTCTTCCATCCGAGCCTGTGACATAGACGCTTGAGCCGTCTCCGCCTATGAGCCTGACAAAGGCCCTGACCGCAAGGTCAATCAGTGACGGTGTTATGACCGCGCTTTTCCTGAAAAGACTCAGCGCCTCAAGATATGAGAGATCCGCTGTGTCAGTCTTGCCTCTTATTCCGTCAGTTCCGAAAAAGTTCACACCCCTGAGGTTTTCACCGAGTCTTTCCATTGAGTCTCCTCCGTCCGGGAAATATCCCGAGTTTTTCCGCAATGTTCAGCCCATCCGCACTTCCACGAAGTGGTTGGCGCAATCACAGTAGGAGAGCGGGATCACGTTGCCCTCGATCTCCTTGCCGTCAACCAGAAGCTTCTTGACTCCGCGCTGGACTCCGTCCGGATTGACGTACTTGATGCTGAACTCACTTCCCCTGAAGTTCCTGACCGCTGTAAAGGTCTTCCACTTGGACGGGACACAAGGATCAATGATCAGGCCGTCATAGGACGGACGCAGGCCGAATATGTTCTCGCACAGGACCCTCTCTCTTGTGGGCGCTGTACCGGTAAGCCATGTGTGTCCTGCCTTGCCGTAGTCACAGCTTGCGGGGCTGCAGACATATTCGGGGAACACGAACGGCTCAGCAGAGTAGTTGAACGGATCGTCCTTGGCGCAGACTGCAGGAAGTGTGCTGTAGTAGTAATACCAGGCCTTGTCTCCTTCACCTGCGTAGCACAGGGATGCGATGAACCAGCTCTCCGTGTGGCGGAAGAAGCTTCCGTTCTCCTTCTTTCCGGGAGCGTTGCGCTTGAATGCAGTGTAGTCCACAGGCGGCTTGCACTTGGAGAGGGTGTAGTCAGCGGTGCAGAGTGCAATGCCACCTTTAGCGGCAAGCTTCTTCTCCACGATCTTCTGGCTTGCCCTGAACTCCTGCTCTGTTGCAAGTCCGCTGAAGAGTGCCCATGCGGTAGGCTCGAAGAAGAGTCTTCCGTCTGTGTCGGCAGATCCGACGTTCTGGCTGAGATCCTTGTCCGGACCAAGAAGCCTGATGAACGCGCCTGTTGAGTCAATGCAGTATTTTTCCACAGTATCCTTGATGATAAGGGCCTTCTTCCTTGCATCCTCGGCAAGTGTGGACAGATCCATGAATGAGCAGAGCTCGGCAAAGTCCTCATAGGCCTTGAAAAGCATCATGGCAGCCATGACTGAGCCGTGATCCTCGAATCCTGAGAGGTCATCATTCCAGTCGGCATCGAACATTGTCGGGATTCCGTCATTGCTGTGTGTCCATACCTGATCGAGTGCCTTGCAGCAGTGCTCAAAGATTGAGCCGTCTGCATTGGGGCGGCCTTCCTTCGCATCTGCATAGGGGACGATCTCATCAAGAAGAGTGGTGTCTCCGGTTTCCTTGATATACTCACAGACGGCATAGATGAACCAGATCGGGTCATCGCAGGCATGGAAGTCCAGTGTTCCCGGTGCGGAGACATAGAAGTTGTGATATGTCGATCCGTCTGAGAACATCTGCTCTCCAATATACTTTATGAAAGATCTTGTCTTGGCGCTGTCGGATGAGAGTCCGGCAAGTATGTCCTGCAGGATGTCCCTGAATCCGAAGCCGTACTCAAAGCCTGAGTGATAGCGGCTCTTCATGCGGTTGAGGTTGAGGACCATGGCGCACTGGTACTGGATCCATCTGAATGACGGGGCGAACAGCCTGTTTCCGGGAATCTTGAAGCGGAGCTTGTCGAAGTCAGCCTTCCATTCCTTCTTGACCTGCTCAAGCATCTTCTCCACACCATCGATATTGGAGAGGCTTGCGATTATCTTCTTGAACTCTTTCTTTCCCTTGTGGTAGTAGTTGTCGGTGCTTCCTGCTGCGCTGAAGATGGTGAATGACTTGCTTCCTCCGGCAGGGACGGTTATCTCAAAGCAGACGACGGAAAGGGAACTTGTTGACTCCTGAGCGGGAGTGCAGGGGAGCTTGCCCGTCTCAAGGGCGGCAGGATTTGCCATTGTCCTTGTGTAGTGGCCTACAAAGTCCTCATATCTCATGCTGAACTGAGTAAGCTTCTCGCTTGCACCATGAAGCAGGAGCTTTCCGAAAAGCCCATAGTCGGCATCCTCGTCATCATCGAACGGGATTCCGTAGCCGTTGTACCAGATCAGGGCGTCCAGCTTTTTGTCAGGGAAGCCGCCGGCCATCATCAGTGAGTTGAATCCGGAGAACTGGATTGCCCTTGCGTCTCCGACGTTCACTGGATTGACACCGAACACCTGGATCTTGCGCTCGCGGTCCTGATTGTTCTTCACGGTCACAAGCTGGACCATGGCATCGAACTCATCGGGGATGAAACAGCGGGTCGTGACGTCAAGGCCGATATATGAGGTCTCACGTGTGACACATCCGAATGAATATGTTGTGGTGAGCTTCTGATCCTCATGCAGGACGGGGTACCAGCAGTCGGTGAAATAATCCTTGCCTTCCTTGAAATAGACAAATGATCCCAGCTGGCGGCACTTGTACGGATCCTCATGGATGAAGCCGTTGACAAGGTCTCCCTCCTGGGTTCCGATCCTGGCAAATGAGGCGCCGTTGTTCGTTATTCCCCAGCAGAGGGTTTTTGTCGGCTCCTGATTCCTTCTTGTCTGGAGCATGAGCCATGGCTCACGTGTCATGTTCCCTGATTCTTCCTTAATGCAGACGTCTCCGTTCTTAAGAAAGCAGAAATCACCGTTTTTCCTGGTCTTGGTTCCCATGTTGATAAAACCCCCTGTTTTATTTATTTTCACGTGAAAAGAAAATCAGCCTCTTCCCTGTTTGCCGCAAATACCCTCTAAAACATAATATTATGAATCAAAAGATATTAAAAAAGACATTTTGAGAAAAAACGTCAGATTTAACGTGAAAATTTCTCTTGACTTTTCAACTTGGAGAATACACCATAAAAATGCACTTGTCAAATTTTAATTAAGATGGGATAGTGCGGAATCGCGTTTAAGAAGGAGAAAGCTCAGACATGAAAAAAGCATTAACTGTTGTTCTTGTGATTCTGCTGATCATGTCAACCTTCATGGTTGTTTCATGCAGTAAGGGAGATTCTTCATCTTCTTCA
Organism: Spirochaetales bacterium; assembly: GCA_017618315.1. Classification (GTDB taxonomy): domain Bacteria; phylum Spirochaetota; class Spirochaetia; order Sphaerochaetales; family Sphaerochaetaceae; genus UBA9732. The sequence goes on along the minus strand of JAFZUN010000333.1, from coordinate 626 downwards.
TCAGGCCAGGCCAAGACAGCCGCCAAGGAGAAGGTAAAAATTCAGATCATGGTTGGTTTCGGAACCGGAACAGACCCGTCACAGATTGCCGTTCACGAGGAACTTCAGAAGGAGTTCAACGACACAATCGGAAAAGAGAAGGGAATCGAGATCGAGTTCCTTACAGTTCCTTATTCTGATGCCGCAACAAAGTTCACGACTCTTGTCGCAGCCGGAATGACCCCGGACATCTGCGGACCTGTCGGAGTCATGGGAGTTGCGCAGTTCATTGACGAGTGGCTTGACCTTACTCCATATATTGAGAAAGACAAGATTGACCTGTCCGTATATGACGAGAACCTTGTCGAGAGCAACCGCTACAACGTGGACGGTGAGAACAAGCTTGTCGGACTTCCGATCGGCTACTATCCGTCAGCTCTCTTCTATAATGAGGATATTTACGACAGAGCAGGTCTCGATTATCCGCCAGAGGAGTGGGGAACTCCGGAGTGGACATACGATGCCCTTTATGATCAGGCAAGGAAGATGACCCTGGACATGTGGGGATCAGATGCAAACGATCCTGACTTCGACATGGACAACGTCATCCAGTACGGCTACGACGGAACAGACTGGTCACCGTGGAG
>JAFZUN010000332.1 GCA_017618315.1 Spirochaetales bacterium | reverse complement strand
GAGGCTGACGGAGATCTCCACGGTGTCGTTGAAGTGCACAGGGCTTTTATAGGTGACGGAGATACCGGCCACAGGGGAGAGGATGCCTAGCGATTCGACTTTGTCATAGCCGAAGCCCAGGCTCTCCATGAATGCGATGCGGGCCTCCTCCATCCATCTGACGTAGTTGGAGTGATGGATAATGCCCATCTGGTCGGTCTCGTGATACTGTGCTTTGCGTGTGTAGGTGAACATGATCTTCCTTCTTGTGCAAATAATAGCTCGGAATAGGGCAGATTAGTCAACGTAAACGACGTGGTAGTAGATGTTGGAGGAATACTGTCCTACGTATGTTGAGTATTTGGAAGAATAGGTATTGGTATTACTTAAGATAGTGGAGAGCGGGACATTGGTTCCGTTTACGGATACCTCTTTGTCCACCAGTGTCAATTTTACACTTGCAGAGTAGTTTATTGCATAGTAGCTCTGCCCAAATCTGTCAGTAAACTTAGAATAATAATCCGTTGAGGGTTTAGAATAGTCCTTAAGATCAAGGAAATTTCCGGAATTGCTATTCGTTGATGTAAAGTAATCCAAGCCGTCAAATGTGCTATAAACATTCTGATTTGATTTATTGTACACGGTCAATGTGTATGGTATGGTCACGGAAGGGTCCAAGTTGTTCCTGAAGAGGAATTTCTGGCTTGAGCTGTTGTAGTTGGGGCTTGCAGAGAGGAATGCATACAGGTGATTTCTCCATTCGTAAGGATCCGGAGCATCGTTCGCGATACGTCTTGTAGTGGTGTTTATTATGAGATTTGCAATTTCTTTTGTCTCATTATTGATGAGCATGTCCTTGAGGTTCAGGCTTAAGGCATTGGATGTTGGCTCAATCACCACAAAGAATGTGTCTGTATCAAGTCCGCTGTTGTTTCCGTAATAACCTCTGATCATTATGTCAAATGAGCCCGAGTGGTTGCCGGTGCAATTGTTATTGTAGCACTCCCAGGAAATTGTTATTGTCGCAATATAATCATCATTCTCGGCAACGTGAGTGAGATCCGCATTGCTCAGCTCCTCCATGATTATGAAAAGGTCAAGACCAAAAGAATAAATATTGTATTTTGTGTTACTAGTACTGACTCTCTGGGAGGTGCCGTCTGTTTTGGGAGTCACATATGTCATTGTGGGAGAATTCTTGGTATTTGGAAGCATCGTTGAATCACTGATTCCCTGGTTATTTACGACATCAAACTTATAGTAACTTCTGCTTATATTGCCGCTATTTGAACTAGAATAGTCCGGGCTAGCTACAATGTAGTATGACCTGTACTTTGATGGGTCAGACTGGGATACGAATTTGCCTCCGTGGGTGTCAAAAGTATATTTAATATTGTGGCTGACTCCGGCAACACCGACTGCTGCAATTGCATTTGCGGAGCTCAGCTTGTTCTGATAATCTGACTGGGAATAATTTGGCTGTTCAAAGACATCACTGAGTTTCATTACGGATTGGAAGCTGTATCTGTAGTAGGAGCCGGAGCCCTGTACCCAGTCCGTTGCATCCAGGATAAAGAAACTTTCCGCAGAAAAGAGCATGACTGGGACAAGCAAGGCAATGATTATTGAAATCAGTATACGCTTCATCATAAGACCTCCAAAGTGAAGGTTACAGAGGAGGTGTACTGTCCTGCTACTGTTGCGGCAACTCCATTAGCAAGTCTGAAATAGACGTTTCCTTCCAGAACAGAGGCAATAGGTGTTGCGATCGAAATTCTCATTTCCGTATTGCTCAGACCAATTGTCGGAGCTGGTCTTGTTATGCTCTCTCCGTCACTTATTGCGTATTGCACTGCAAGCTCATAGTCAAGTTGCACAGAAGAATCCACGGTGTGAATGAGTTTTCCATGGGTCACAACCAGATTCGCCTGCCTTCTGCTGGTGACGAATGTGGCAAGAATCTTGAATGTTCCAATCTGCAGGCCCGGTGTAGTCAGTTGTGTATCTGTGGGCATTATCAGGAACCTGTGGCCGTTACTGGTGTTGCTGTAGTCCAGATCTATTCCATAGTATTGCTGATACTGGACGTTCTCATATTTGAACGGGCTGATATAGAGGTATGTGACATCGTCTATGAAACCGGAGACCTGCTGTGTGGCATATGGGTCATATGTTGCAGAGAGAGGAAGGAGGAATGTAACTATGGTAATCAGAACAAGCAGGAATTTCTTCATGGCGTTGTGAACTCCACGGTTACAGAGCATCTGTATTCATAGGATCCGGCGACGTTTTTCTCATAGTCTGTAATGTTGAGAGTGCAATATCCGGTCTTTTGCCAGTAATCATAGGTTATCTGCGTTTTTCTATTATTGTTGGCATCCCTATAACTGGCACCCGAGGCCGGAACAGTTCCACTGTACGATACTTGAGCAGTCTCAGTGTACTGACTGGTTTTGTTGTTCTTTGTATAAGTTCCGACGCTCTTGGATGATTCACTGTACATGCTGTCATACAGATCTCTTCCGTTCTGGCTTATTGTAGGATTCTGGTACATGACCATTGTATATGCGGGTCTGTAGTATTTGCCTAAAAGGCTTGCCTGCAGGGTCGAGAATGTGAATGTGACATTAAGATTGGTGGATGCTGTTCCTGTCATTATCCAGGAAAAAATCGTACCGGCCTGTCCGACGTGCCTTTCATCGGTTGCCACGGCATCTGTATTATAAAGTCTGTTTGAGCTATAGTCGTTGACAATGAGAGAAACAGTAGTTGTGACAGCTCCTTTGTAGTATGCCTTGATGACAAATGAGTTGTCTGTAAGTGTTGCGGCCTCAGTTGAGGACTGTGTGTCCGCAAAGACAAAGAGGCATATGGATAGGAACACCAGAATAAGTGCAACTTTCTTCATATGGAGATCCTCTCTATAGTGACAGTCGATGAGTATGCAGTCTCAAGCCTTATATCTTCTATGTGGGTCAGTTCCGCTGTCACAAAAACCTCAAATACATGAGATTCGGTAGACCCATAAGGGACATTAAAGGTTGTGTAAACGCTGTTGGCTTCCGCCGGGTAAGTTGTTCCAATATCGTCACCGACTTCAATGACTCCAAGCTGTTCCTCAAATGTGAAGTACAGCTTGTATCCGACCGAACTGTCTTGGTTTTGAGTCTGAAGTGAGGTTGCCCTGTAGGAAAGGGTGTGGGTTCCACCGGCATTTGAGGCGTACCTTATCATGCATACATTCTGCCTGACATCTGTATCTTCCATTTCCTTGGTGTCATCCGCCAACGGGCTCTCTCCTGAATAATCGAGAATGGAGATGGTGGTGTTTGCATTCACATTATGTCTCCAGACAATGCCGAAAGTGACTGTATCCGTGCCGGCAAAAAGGCATGAGAGTGCCATGAGAAAGAAAATAGACAATGCAGTTATCTTTTTCATAGACTGTTTTTCTCCCAATTCCATATGAAATATCCCCACCGGCGATGCGGATTCATCTTTAATATATACTAAATAAAAGGGCTTGTCAATTTTTTTTAAAAAATTTGTTAAAAATCTGAAAAAAAATTGTAAAAATATTTTACAAAACTATTGGGCCTGCTTGATTCTTCTTCATTTATCCCACGAAAAACCCTGAAAAACAGGCTTTCCTGTGTACTTGAAAGCGGAGGCTTTCCCCTCAAGGACATCCATGACGGATTCTGCCATTGCCTCCTGCTCAATCTCTCCGGGGTAGGAGAATACAGGGGCTATCCATGCACAGCGCTGAGATATCTTTGAAGGAATATCCGCATACCTTACAAGACCACCTGTAAGAAGGATTGCATCTACCTTGCCCTCCAGGACGGCAGCCATGGCACCGATTGACTTACAAATCTGATAGACCATGGAGTCCCAGATCAACGTGGCCTTGTGGTCTCCGTCATCCATCATTTTGTGGATGGTGGCGGCATTGGATGTTCCGAAGTGGCTGACAAAGCCTCCGGAGCGTGAGCACATGGTTCTGAGGTCCTCAGTGCTGTGGGTCTCCATGAATGCTGCGATCTCCATTGCAGGGATACTTCCGAGTCTTGTGGGGGAGAACGGACCGTCTCCTCCGGCGCCTTCAGTGCTGTCTATCATGCGGCCGTTCTTGTGGGCTGTGATGGTTATTCCGCCGTCAATATGACATACAATGAACGAACACTTATCATAGCCTGAACCGATACTTTCTGCGTGTTTTTTTGCAATAGCCTTTTGATTTAGGACATGGGTTTGGGCTCTGCGATAAAGTCCTGAAATGCCTGTGACGCGGGCATAATCGCACAGTTCATCCACGTTTGTCGGGTTGACCGTGTACATCTTTCCGCCGTACCTGGAACAGAAATCATAGGCAAGCATCACGCCCAGTTTTGCAGGGTGATCAGAGCCGCCTTTGTCAGCTGCGGTATCCTCCACAAGATGGCGGTCTATCTCCATCACGCCGGCCTTCTGTGAGTATGCGCAGCCTCCACGTCCGACCCAGATGTCCACGGTTTTGATATCCACCTCATGTTCAGCCAGGATCTTCTCAATCACTGTTCTTCTGAACGGTATCTGGTCATTGGTTGTGGGGTATTGAAGAAGCTCGGGAGCATCGTGGAAGACGCTTTCCGTGAACATGCATTTGCGGTTGTCAAACATGCTGATCTTGGTTGATGTTGAGCCTGGATTTATTATCAGAAGCCTGTGGTTTTTTGCGTCCATAAGTGTATCCGTTTGAGTATCCTTTTGAGCCAAGATTATATTGCTTACACTTTAAAAAATATAGTACTATGAAAAGGTGATTTACGATCTTCAGAAGGGAAGTCTGCTCAAGAGGGCTTCCGCGTTTATTCTAGACGGAATTCTTCTCGTAATCCTGGCCACGGGTTTTGCTTTTGCCGCATCGGCCATCTTCCATTACAACGCATACAGTGACATGTATTCTGACGGCATAGACCGCTATGCCGAGCAATACGGGATTGATTTTAACAGTGTCCTGAACCAGGAGGACTACAATGCGCTTTCAGAGGCAGACAGGGCCAACTACGATGCTGCTGTAGAAGCCATGAACACTGACCCTGAGATCATGCACGCCCTCAACGTGATTGTCAGGATGATAATTGCCATTGTGTCGGTATCGGTCTTCTTCGGATTCCTGGTGGTGGAGTTCATTATCCCGTTGATCATCAAGAACGGCCAGACGGTGGGCAAGAAGGTTTTCGGCCTTGCCGTCATGAGGACAAACGGAGTGAGGATCCGTGGCATTTCCCTGTTCATCAGGACTTTTCTGGGCAAGTATGTGATTGAGACCATGATTCCGGTCTTGATTGCAATGATGATCATCTTCAACGCGATCGGTATCATGGGAGGACCAGGGATCATGGGTCTGGTCATGGTTGGTGTGCTCCTGCTGGGGCAGGTGCTGCTGCTGACATTCACAAAGACCAAATCGATGATTCACGATATTGTCTCCGACTGTGTGGTTGTGGACATGGCAAGTCAGATGATATTTGACGATGAGGCATCCATGCTTGAGTACAAGACGAAAAAAGCAGCGGAGCAAGCATCAAGGAGTCCTTACTGAAACAAGACATGCATTCAGCATGATTTGAGATAGAACAAAAGAAAAAAGCAAAAGGGTACAGGTATGAAAGTCGAGCTTCAGAATTTGACAAAGGTTTTCCCCAGCAGACACGTTAAGGGAGAGGAGGTTGTTGCCGTCAACAACTTCTCATTCACAATCCCTGACGGCAAGCTGGTAGGTCTTCTCGGACCTTCGGGATGCGGAAAGAGCACAACACTCTACATGATCTGCGGTCTTCAGAAACCATCCGGCGGAAAGATATTCTTCGGCGAGGATGATGTCACTCTTCTTCCTCCCGAGAACAGAGGTGTCGGACTTGTGTTCCAGAACTATGCCCTGTATCCGCACATGACTGTGAAACAGAACATTTTGTTCCCGCTTCAGAACCTCAAAGGTGCTGACAAGCTTTCAAAGGAGCAGATGCTGGAGCGTGCTTATGAGTGCGCCAGGATTGTCCAGATAGACGAGCTGATGGACCGTAAACCCAGCGAGCTCTCCGGCGGACAGCAGCAGAGAGTCGCTATTGCCCGTGCCTTGGTCAAGATGCCGCGAGTGCTTCTTCTGGACGAGCCTCTCTCGAACCTCGATGCAAGACTCAGGCTCCAGACAAGAGAGGAGATCAAGAGAATCCAGAAAGAGACGGGAATCACTACTGTGTTCGTCACTCATGACCAGGAAGAGGCAATGAGCATCTCCGACATGATAGTGGTCATGAAGCTGGGAATCATCCAGCAGATCGGAAAGCCGCAGGATGTCTATAACAGCCCTGCAAACCTGTTCGTTGCCAAGTTCCTCGGAACCCCGCCGATCAACGTCTTCAACGGCAGGATCAAGGACGGTAAGGTTCTCATCGGTGACGAGGCGGTCCTTGATGTTCCCGGAATCGAGGATCAGGAGGTTCATGTCGGAATCAGGCCTGAGGGCTTTGTCCTTAAAGCGGACGGACCTTTCACCTGCAAGATGTCCAACGTGGAGGTCATGGGAAGGGATGTGAGCATTGTGGCCACAAACGATGCATCGGAGAATCCGATCATCCGTGCCATCATTGACGCGGACAGCCCGATTGATCCGGAGGCAGAGACTGTAAAGTTCGCCATCAAGCGGAACAAGATCTTCCTCTTCAACAAGGAGACGGAGGAGCGCATCTTTGTTGAGGCAAAGGGCGGAACCAAACAGAAAGCCGAGAAGAAAGAGGGGAATTGAGATGGCAAACAGCATGGTTGAAAGCAGGCATCCCTGGAAAGCCTGGATTTACCTCTCACCGGCTCTTGCCCTGCTGCTGGTCTTCACGGTCTGGCCCATCATCAATACGGTGCGCATGGCCTTCCTTGTGGACTACAGCGGACTCAAGGCTGTCGGAGGAATGACATTCAAGTTCGGCGTAGGCAACTTCTCAAAGGTCCTGAAGTACAAGAAGTTCATACAGTGCATGAAGAACACAGTCATAATCTGTTTCATCACCGTTCCTGTATCCACAATGCTCGCGCTTCTGATCTCGGTTGCACTGAACTCCATCAAGGGACTTCAGAAGTTCCTGCAGACGGTGTTCTTCCTGCCGTATGTGACTAACTCAATCGCAATCGGAATGGTCTTTGCGGCAATGTTCAACATAGTCGGAAGCTTCTACGGCACTGAGAATGAGCTGATTGTCACCGCTGGAATCATCAACAACGTGATAGAGTTCTTCGGCGGCAAGCCGGTCAACTGGATCAACTACGGGTCCACATATGCCGCGAACATCACCGTCATGGTCATATACATTGTGTGGAACGCGCTTCCGTTCAAGATCCTCATCCTCCTCGGAGGCCTTCAGAGCGTTAACAAGCAGTATTACGATGCCGCCAAGGTGGACGGGACCTCAAGGCGCAGGATCTTCACACGCATAACGGTGCCTCTTCTCTCACCGATGATCGCATACGTGGTCATAACCGGATTCATCGGCGGATTCAAGGAGTACACCAGCATAGTAGGTATCTTCGGTGAGTCGATGGGTCCTGCGGACGATGCCGGAAGGCTGAACACAATGGTCGGATTCATATATGACTCGCTTGCAAGCAACAATCAGGGAAGGGCGAGTGCCGCGGCACTTATCCTCTTTGGTCTGATTCTGATAGTGACACTGCTTCAGCTGTATGTCAGCAAGAAGCGTGTCCATTATTGAGGAGGTCTCCATGGCAGAACGCATTGAGATAATGCATGAGAAGAACATGCAGAAAGAGACCTCCAAGCAGCTTGTGCTGGCAATGGTCTTCAAGGTCCTGGTCTATGTCTTCCTGATTCTGATGGGAATAATAGTCCTGTTCCCGTTCTACTGGATGCTGAACTCATCTCTGAAGACACTTACCGAGTACAGGTTGAGTGTCCCGACATTCTTCCCGACGCAGGTCATGTTCAGCAACTACGCTGAGGCATTCCAGGCGGCAAGCCTTGGAAGGCTGTTTCTGAACACAATGATTGTCGGACTGATTTCAACGATATTGTCACTGGTCATCACAATCCTCTCGGCCTTTGCATTCGCAAGGTTGGAGTTCAAGGGCAAGAACATCCTCTTTGCAGGTCTTCTTGCAACAATGATGATTCCCGGTGAGCTCTTCACAATCACGAACTACACGACCGTGACGAACTTCGGATGGATCAACACATACACGGTCCTGATTGTCCCGTTCCTTGTCAGCGTCTTCTACATCTACCTTCTGCGGCAGAACTTCCTTCAGATTCCGAATGAGCTCTACCTGGCGGCCAAGGTTGACGGCACAAGCGACTTCAAGTACCTGTGCAAGGTCATGATCCCGCTTTCACTGCCCACGCTGATCTCCATCACCATCCTGAAGATGATGGGAGCATGGAACAGCTACATATGGCCGCGTCTGGTTGCCAACGACGCCAAGCACAGGATGGTCACGAACGGACTCAGAAATGCTTTCCGCGACACCACAGGAGATGTTAACTATCCTGTTCAGATGGCAGCAGTCGCACTGGTCTCGGCGCCGCTGTTCCTGGTGTTCATCTTCCTCAGAAAGTACATCATGAAGGGTGTCAGCCGCAGTGGTATAAAAGGTTAATAACGGACTTTAAATGTCTAGAAATAGAAAGGAGAAATAACATGAAGAAAACACTTCTAGTTGCACTGCTTCTGATTGCAGCTCTTTTCTCTGTTTTCGCAAACGGAGACGAGGAGACAGCAACTTCAACAGCTGCAAGCTCAAAGGCTTTCCAGGTTCCTGCAACAGGTTATGACGGAAGTGATGTCACAATCACCTTCTATCATACAATGGGCACAAACCTCAGCACAGTTCTGGATGAGTACATTGTTGAGTTCAACAAGCTCTATCCGAACATTCATGTCACATGGGAGGCAATCGGCTCCTATGATGATGTCAGAGACCAGATCAGCACACAGATCTTCGTCGGAAGCCAGCCGAACATCGCTTACTGCTATCCTGACCACGTCGCTCTTTACAACATGGCCGGTGCGGTTGCCACTCTGGATAACCTGATTGACAGCACAATCCCTGTCAAGAGAGCAGACGGCACAACAGAGGTTCTGGGACTCACAGCTGAGCAGAAGGCAGATTTCATTGAAGGTTACTACAATGAAGGAAAGCAGTTCGGTGACGGGCTGATGTACACAATGCCTCTGTCAAAGTCAACAGAGGTCCTGTACTACAACAAGACTTTCTTCGATGCCAACGGCATCAAGGTTCCCACAACATGGGAGGAGATGGAGCAGGTCTGCGCTCAGATCAAGGCCATTGACCCGAACTCAATCCCGCTCGGATATGACTCAGAGGCCAACTGGTTCATCACCATGTGCGAGCAGTACAACAGCCCGTACACAAGCGCCACAGAGCCGCACTATCTGTTCAACAACGAGCAGAACATCGCATTCATCAAGATGTTCCGCGACTGGTACCAGAAGGGATATCTGACAACACAGAAGCTCTACGGTGCATATACATCAGGTCTGTTCACCTCAACAACAGGTGTCACAAGCTACATGT
>JAFZUN010000331.1 GCA_017618315.1 Spirochaetales bacterium | reverse complement strand
TCCAGATCTTCAACGCGGTCAACTCCGGAGAGCTCGGAAAGGCCAGTGCACTCTCCACTGTGCTTCTGATAGTTGTCTTTGCAATTATCTACACAATGAACACAAGAAAGGGCACAGACCTCTCTTCTTCAATGAAGATGTGATTTCATCAGACATTCATGGCTAAGGCTGACATCCAAAAAACGGGTGTCGGCCTTTTTTTATGCATAGGAAAAATCATGGCTGATATTATACTGACAGCAATCTTCCAGATCTTCTATGTCTTCCATATCATGCAAAACCTTCCATTTGGGTTGATAAGGGGGTAGCAACAGAATAAAAACAAAGTTTTTTCTTGGAACCTGAAATATTTTCTGCACTTTTCCCGTATTAATGGTTGCAGTCGGAAAAGAAAGACTGCGAATCCATTTTCAGGAGGAATCCAATGTCAAAAGAGAAAAGGACGGATCTGATGTCCGCTGGTAAGGAAGAGGCCATCAGGAGGATCATGGGCTTCAGGCTCCTTGACGACGAGTTCATGAAGGCGGTGTTCGACGGCAACAGGAAGGCGGCATCACTGGTGCTGAGGATAATCCTCGGCAAGCCTGGCCTTGTGGTGGAGACGGTTAAGGCGCAGGCTGCAGTGACGAACTTCTCCGGCAGGTCAATAAGCGTGGACATCCTGGCCACAGAGAACGGGAATGTCTACAACATAGAGATCCAGAGGGCGGATGCCGGGGCGGTTCCCAGGAGGGCAAGATATCACGGCAGCGCGCTGGATGCCAGCATGCTGGACAAAGGGGCGCATTTCAACGAGCTGCCTGAGACCTTTGTGATATTCATAACAGAGAGGGACTTCTTCGGAAGAGGACTGCCGGCATATCACTTTGACAGGTTTAGCACTGAGATTGATATGGCGTTGGGAGACGGCCTCCACATAATCTATGTGAACGGGCAGTACCGTGGTGATGACGACATGGGGAGGCTCATGCATGATTTCTCCTGTACAAGTGCGGCTGACATGACATATAATGAGCTTGCAGAACGGGTTAGATACTTCAAGGAAACTGAGGAGGGGCTGGAATCCATGAGCAGGACGGTTGAGGAATACGGAGAGGAATGCAGGGCCAGAGGTCGTGAAGAAGGCGCTGACAGGTTGGGCAGGCTTATGTCCATATTATTTGAACAGAACCGCATGGAGGATGCAAAGAAGGCTTCTTCTGACTCTATCTACAGGGAAAAACTATTCAAGGAGTTTAGCATAGCCTGAATTCATTTGTTTTTTGCCTTCATTCAACCGGAAGATTCAATTTGGAGTCTTCCGGTTTCTTAATTTGTAAATACTATATATTTCTTTATATTGCAAGCATATAATACAATAGAGACATGACATACATATGTCTTTTCGGTAGTTTGTGACGATTTTATTCGGTAGTTTGTGGAAACAGCAGCTCACAGATTAGAAGAAGGTTTCTAGTTATATGGAACGGATCCTTAACCGGAAGGGCAACTACTTTATCCTGAGGCAAACCTTCTCTGGTGAGAATCTGTATCCACTCACCAATCTCCTTGTCCGGATTCGAGAAGTGTCCGAAAACATATTCAGATGTGACGTTGTGGATACGCATGTACTCTTCATCATTTGTATATAGATAGAATAGAAGGGATGCATACAATGTCTCAGAGTGAACCCACCATAGTTTGTCTCCCCAGCCGCCCTTGACCAGAGTTACAGTAGGCTCCGTGCTGTTTGAGGCAAACTCAAGAGAATTACCTTCCAGATTAACAAAGTGAAGAATGCCCTGATATTGATTGTCCCATCCTTTTTGAACGATTCTTTCATGATACAGGCTGCTGTTTGTGCCAGTTCAGGCTTTTCCAGAAGTTTTGCGGCATCATATATGAACCAAGAGTCCTCTATGGAGTGCCCTGGGTTGATATGCTGCCCTAGCAGACCATAGACAGGCTTATTGTCTTTGCTTATGACCTCATGAATGAGATGGTTCTGGTCCATGAAATTGGTTATGACATCAGTTGCGGTACAGTCCATGTCTGACAGAAGCTTCGCACAGTAAAGCTTGTCGTAGATGCGGGCTGCTTCATAGAGCTCCTTTGCCACATTTGTCAGGATCATGGGGATTCCGTGGGCACGATATGCAGGATCAAGTGGATATGGGAGCGTGTTGAACACCCCAGATTTGACCCTGTCCTTTATTGACTCATAAAGTGTTTTCCCAAAACGATAGGCTTCTTCATTTCCAGAAGCAATCGAATACGCCGCCATGCCTATGACCACAAAACAGTCGGCATAGATACTCATGTCCAACGTGTCATAGTTCCCTACCTTCTTGGGACTTCCGTCTCTGTTCAGAAGAAAGATGCAGCGCCAGTCATTCTCTCCCATCAGGCAGTGTCTTCTTAGAAACTCATAACCGTTTGCTGCAAGACCCTGAAACCGTGAACGCTCCTGCTCGGAGAACAGAGGTGCCTTTGTGACGGCAAGTTTTGAGAACATCCAAAGGAAGCGTCCCTGGCTCCAGACGTACTTATCATGGCTGACCAGATTTTTACCCCTGTTGTCAAAGCAGTTCAGATATCCGCCGAACTCCTTGTCCAGGCATCTGGGAAGCCAGAACCTGAGGATGTTCTCCTTCAGCTCTAGTGAGTAAAAATCAAATAGTTTCTTTCTTTTTTCTTTATTCATGCTTTCAGAGGATGAACTTCTCCACAACCTTGGCAAAACCGTCCTGATCATAGCGGTCTGTGACATAATCAGCAATCGCCTTAAGTTCATCTGAGGCATTCTCAAGCGTGACTCCGAATGCCGCGTTCTTTATCATCAGGCTGTCCAGAGCCATGCCATCACCTATGCTCATGACGTTCTCCCAAGTGACACCAAGCCTCTTTAGTAAAATCTCCATCGCAGGAACACGGAGATCCGGCTTGTCTGAGACTTGAATTCCCACTGGTTCAGATAGTGATACTCCCACGAAATCCATGCTCTCATATGCTTTCTTAAGGGAATCAAACATGTCCATAGGAATACCATAGAGATTGATTTTCTCCAGCCCGATGTTCTGCGAGAGGAAGAAGTCAGAGAGCTTGCCGTAAACCGTGACTGGCCTGCCAGATGTGTACATGTATGCCACATGGTGCGGGGGCACGGGGTATTTCCAGAGATTGTCCATGACCTCTTTCTCGAAGTACAGCTTGCCTTCTGCGGCAACCTCGCAGTATATTCCCTTGCCTTCAAACAGGCGACAGATCTGTGCACTCTGCTGCGGAGTGAATGAATGCTTGTGTATGATCTCGCCGGTCAGGGTATCTATGATCCTGGCACCGAAGCATGTGAACCAGTAACGGAATGAGCCGTCCTCAAACTGAGGCGGGAACATGTCTGCAGTTCGGCCTGTGCACGGAATGCAGATTATGCCTTTCTTCTGGCATTCCTTCAGAGCATGATGGTTTCTTGGAGAAAGCCACATCTTGTCACTCTGCAGGACTGTCCCGTCAAAATCCAGTGTGATTACCTTGATTTTATTCTTGTCAAACATGGTTTTATTCTATCTCATTGGCTCTCAAAAAGCCACCACTCACAGGCAGATGGTCATGTAAGGCGGAATACAGACTATTCCGTCTTTGACTATCAGATTTCTGGGATGAATGACATAGGCGGAAGAGATTCTGTTCTTATACTTCTCCTTGAATCTTTCAAGTGAAACAGTCGAATACTTCTTTGATGACTTTACCTCTACAGGAATGATTTTCTCATTTATTCTGCTCCCATCGGTCAGAAGGAAATCAATCTCAATATCGTTTCTGTGTTTTTCCTGATTGTATGACGTATAGAAGAACAACTTATGCCCTCTGGCCACAAGCATCTGAGCCACAGCATTCTCATAAAGCATTCCCTCGTTTATGGACAGCTTGTCAAAT
>JAFZUN010000045.1 GCA_017618315.1 Spirochaetales bacterium | reverse complement strand
GGATGCTCTGCCCAGACTTCGGTCACAACCTCGAGAAGGTTCGGATAAGGAACAATACAGTCTATCAGATACATTTCTCGAACTCTCTCATGTTGTCTATGATTTTCTTTCCGGCGACAACCGGGTCAGGACCGCTCTTGAGCTCTCCTGAGAGATATCCCTTGTAGTTGCCGTCCTTAAGTATCCTCAGATGTGATGTGAAATCAATCTTTCCCATTCCGGGAATCATGCGGTCCGTATCTGCAATATGGAAATGAAGCAATTTTCCGGACTCAAGTGTCTTTTTCAGCGCAGAAAGAGGATCATCCTCGGCTGCATCTCCGTTATATGTGTCAAAAAGGACTCCGATATTCGGGCTGCCTGTCCTCTCTATGAAAGACAAAGTCTCTGCGCAGGTGTTGAATATATCTGTCTGTCCCCTGTTGACCGGCTCAAGAGCGATCTTCATTCCGTAATCATTCAACTTGGGCTCAAGTCTCTCAAAGAGATCCGCCAGAATCTCCTCCGCAATCTGAACGGAACCCACATCCTTTGCCCAGCCACGGAACGCGCCTATTGTCACAATGTGGTTGCCCAGTCTTGCTGCCAGCTCAACCATATCGGAGAAAAGTGATGCGCAGTCCTTCATCTTCTGCCTGTCGGTCCCCAGCAATGTCAGCCCGGTTGCGGTGAACACTGCTCCGCTTGAGACATCCGATATCTCAAGACCGTTCTTCCGACAGGTCTCAAGGACATACTTATGGTCGCAGTCCCTCGGATATCCGCAGAGAAGCTCAATCCCGTCATAACCGAAATCGGCCATGTCAGAGAGCTTTTTCTCAAAGGATCCGGCCATCATTGAGAAGATGAATTCCTTCTTTATCTCAGGACTTGTTATGCAAAGCGCGTATTTCATGGAGCAACCCCACCTTGTATTAATATTCATTCTAAACCATGAAAACCCGTTTGCCAATTGAATAAAAAACAGTTTACTTGGCCAAAAATCCGATATACAGTTTGCATATTGGAATCATTTGTCACGACGGAGGGGAGCATGGAGAACCTTACACTTTTCATCATTTTCGGAGTCATCGGAGTTATCTGCATATTCAATCTCACCGTCGGAAAAAAGAACCGCCAGAAGGCAGCCCAGCACAACAAAGACGTGTTCGGAGCACTCAGGGACAAAGCCTTGGACACCTTCGGGCAGGCAAAGTTCGACAAGATGAAGAAGGTTCCCTACATGGGAGACAACTCTAACGGCTATATCCTCTGCTTTGACAAGGATTCCAACATAATGGCAATGATAACCTATGATGACGTATTCACCATGAAATACAGCTCAACAAAGAGCTGTGAGGTCATCATTGACGGAGATGACAAATCATTCAACAGCCTTGTATGCCGCATCAGCGCACCCGAGCTTGAACATGATGTGGACATCTGCCTTGCCCAGAGCAGGCACAGGAGAAAGGGCTTTATGGGGAAAGCCATCCTTCAGGATGCCCAGGAGATGAAGGATATCATCACCGGCAAAGCACTGCAGGAGAAACAAGAGGGGGAGAAATAACATGGACATGGTGACATTGGGAAGCACGGGAATAACCGTGAACAAAAACGGATTCGGTGCACTGCCTATCCAGAGAATCTCAGAGGATGATGCCGTGAGACTGCTTCGCAAGGCATACAATGCCGGAATGAGATTCTTTGACACATCACGCAAATACACAGACAGTGAGAAGAAGATCGGAATCGCCTTCGAGAACATCCCGAGAGACAGCTACTTCATAGCAACAAAGACTGGCGCACAGACCGGAGACCAGCTCAGAGCGGATATAGAGACAACCCTTCAGATGCTCAAAACCGATTATGTGGACATCTACCAGTTCCACAATCCGACATTCTGCCCCCTTCCAGGTGACGGCACAGGTCTTTATGAGGCAATGCTTGAGGCAAAGCAGGCCGGCAAGGTGAGGCACATAGGAATCACCAATCACCGTCTCCATGTTGCTCATACTGCAATTGACAGTGGCCTGTATGAGACCCTTCAGTTCCCATTCAGCTATGTTTGCGGAAAACAGGAACTTGAGCTTGTGCAGAAATGCAAGGACAAGAACATGGGCTTCATTGCCATGAAGGGCCTTTCCGGAGGACTGCTGACAAACTTCAAGGCCTGCTATGCCTTTGAGGCACAGTTTGACAACGTGCTTCCAATCTGGGGAATCCAGAGGGAGAGGGAGCTGGACCAGTGGATCAGCTGCATTGACAATCCGCCTGCAATGACACCGGAGATGGAGCAGATTGTACAGAAGGACCGCGATGAACTATGCGGTGATTTCTGCAGAAGCTGCGGCTACTGCATGCCCTGTACGGTGGGAATCGACATCAAGGACTGCGCCAGGATGATCCAGTTGATCCGCAGGAATCCCAGTGCCAAGTTCCTTACTGATGAGTGGATTGCCAAGATGCGTAAGATCAACGACTGTGTGGACTGCGGTCTCTGCAAGTCCAAGTGCCCCTATGAGCTTGATACCCCGAATCTGCTCAAGAAAAACCTTGAGGATTATGAGAACATCCTTGCAGGACGTGCCTCTGTGAACTGATCTAAAGCGCAATTGACCAGTTCTTTCTATTATGATAACACTCTAACCATGAAAGTTAAGGAACTTAAACCTAACCAGAGTGCCCGTATAACATCTGTCGGCGGAGAGGGTGCCTTAAGGCAGCATCTTCTAGACATGGGCATGATTCCGGGAGCGGAAGTCACAATGATAAAGCTTGCTCCCATGGGAGATCCCATGGAGATCCGGATCCACGGATATGAGCTGACACTCAGACTTGCGGATGCATCACATATAAATGCCCAGCTGATAACTGAATCTGAGAAAAATGAGCCAAAGGCACAGGAAAAGACCATTGACCACCCCGGTCTGGGTGAAGAGGGAAAATATCACGATTCCAAGAACGAGAACCCTCTTCCTGAAGGCACAAGACTGAGATTCGCACTGGTGGGTAACCAGAACAGCGGCAAGACCACCCTATTCAACCAGCTCACCGGATCCAACCAACATGTCGGAAATTTTCCCGGTGTAACAGTGGACAGGAAGGACGGAATCCTCAGAGATCATCCGGAGGCAACTGTCACCGATCTTCCAGGCATTTACTCCATGTCACCCTACACAAGTGAGGAGATAGTATCCAGGGACTTTGTCCTGAAAGAAAAGCCGCACTGCATAATCAACATCGTTGATGTCACAAGCATTGACCGCAGCCTTTATCTGACAATGCAGCTTCTGGAGCTCGGGATTCCCATGGTAGTTGCACTCAACATGATGGACGAGATGAAGAACAACGGCGGATCTGTGGACATAAACTCCATGGAGGCCATGCTCGGTGTTCCTGTAGTTCCGATCTCCGCAGCCAAGAACGAGGGTGTCGATGAGCTTGTCAGCCATGCCATTCACGTGGCCACATATCAGGAATGCCCGCTCAGACAGGACTTCTGCAGCTCAGATGACAACGGAGGTGCCGTCCACAGATGCATACATGCGGTAATCCACCTGATTGAGGACCATGCAGTGGAAGCCGGCATCCCCGTGAGATTCGCTGCCAGCAAGATAATCGGCGGAGACCATCTGATTCTGGATCAGCTCAAGCTTGACCAGAATGAGCTGGAGCTCTTGGAGCACATAGTCATCCAGATGGAGAAAGAGCGGAACCTTGACCGCGCAGCTGCCATTGCCGACATGAGATATGCGTACATAAAAGGTGTCACCGCAACCTGTGTTACAAAACCGAAGCAGAGCGAGGAGCGCATCCGCAGCCAGAAAATCGACAAGGTCCTTACAGGCAAATTCTCCGCAATCCCCATGTTCATTCTGATAATGGGAACTGTCTTTTTCCTGACGTTCTTCCTCATAGGCCCGTTCCTTCAGAATCTCCTTGCATCAGGAATCGGAGCCCTTCAGACTCTGGTCAACAAGGCCCTGGTGGCAGGAAAGGTGAACGTAACCGTGACAAACCTTGTCAACGAAGGCATTTTCGAGGGAGTCGGCAGCGTGCTGAGCTTCCTCCCCATAATCGTCACCATGTTCCTCTTCCTCTCATTGCTTGAGGACAGCGGCTACATCGCAAGAGTGGCATTCGTCATGGACAAGCTTCTGAGGAAGATAGGTCTTTCGGGACGCAGTATAGTTCCTCTTCTGATAGGATTCGGATGTACGGTCCCGGCCGTCATGTCCACCAGAACTCTGCCTAGTGAACGCGACAGAAAGATGACCATCCTACTCACCCCGTTCATGTCATGTACGGCAAAGCTACCGATCTACAGCTTCTTTGTGGCATTCTTTTTCCCCAAAGCAGGCTGGCTTGTGATCACGGCGCTGTACTTTATCGGAATACTGGTCGGAATCCTTGTTGCGCTTGTCTTCAAGAAAACCCTGTTCAAGGGCGAGGCAGTCCCGTTTGTGATGGAGCTTCCCAACTACAGGCTCCCGCAGATGAAGAACGTCATGCAGCTTCTCTGGGACAAGACCAAGGACTTCCTGCACAGAGCATTCTCCGTCATCCTGCTGGCAACAATAGTGGTCTGGTTCCTCAAGAGCTTTGACTTCCATCTGAACATGGTGACAAACTCCCATGACAGCATACTGGCTGCCATCGGCAACCTGCTTGTCCCTGTCATGAGACCCATCGGACTAGGTGACTGGAGACTCATCACATCACTGTTCAGCGGATTCCTTGCAAAGGAGAGCGTTGTATCCATGATGGGTATCCTCTTTGCATCAGAAGGCGGAGTAGCCAACGCCATCAGTCCGATGATAGCCGTAGGAATGCTGGTGTTCAGCCTGCTCTACACGCCTTGTGTGGCGGCAGTGGCATCTGTCAGGCGCGAGCTCGGGCACAGATGGGCACTAGGTGTTGTCCTGTGGCAATGCATTGTGGCATGGATCTGTGCACTGATAGTAAGACTTTTAGGCCTGGCAATAGGACTGGTCTGATCAATCAGATATCGATCTTCTTGCTCTCGTAGTGCTCCTTGAGCTTCTGCTCCTTCTTGTCCTGAAGGTCTGCGACCATCGGCTTTGTCAGCGGATACAAGACAAAGAGAATCAGAGCCATGACTCCGAACATCACCGCAGGAATGAGAGTGGCAAGGTTGTACATGTGCTTGAGGTTTTCCAGTGTCTGGACCGCACCCTTCTCATATTTGTAGTTCATGGCCATCAGGGCACCGTTGACACAGATTGCTGATATGACCTGTCCCAGCTTGCGGAAGAATGCGAAATAGGAGTATGCGGTTCCGTCATCCCTGGTTCCGGACTTGACATAAACATCATCAATCGCATCTGTTGCCATTGCCCAGAGCTGCATGACAAGGACGGTAAGTCCGCATCCGCTTACGAAGCAAAGCCCGAGGAACGGCCAAATCAGCTTGTCCGGGGAAATACCCTTCATGAAGAACAGTGCCAGGTTTGCAAGAGCTGCAAGTGTCACGCCGCTTACGGAGATCTCACGTTTTCCGATGTTCTTCGCCATCCTGGGCAGGATGAACATCATGATGAGCATAGGGGAATATGTGCATGCCTGGGATGCAAGGTTCATCCAGTTTGCATGGAAGTAATCGTTGAAAAGATATGTGTAGAAGCTCTGCGTGAACATCTGGCCGGCAAGCAGGAGCATTGAGGCAAGGCTTATTCCCATGAACGCCCTGTTCCTGAACAGGATCCTGACTGCCTTGATTCCGGCACCCTTCTCCTTTGGCTGCGGCTTTGTCTTCACCCTCTCCTTGTTCAGCTTGAAGCTGATGAAGAGCAGTATCATTGATATTATGGAGATTGCCACTACACCAGTCAGGACAGGCTTGTACTGCAGGTCCGTTATGACCTTGCCGTTCTCACCAATGACGGGATTCCCTGACGCATCAAGGCGCTTTGCATAAGCGAAGCTTGCAAGTGCAAGAGCCGGGATGGAGCCCAAAGCCGCTCCCATGGAACGCCAGACGGAGAGTTTGCTGCGCTCATGGGCATCGGTTGTGACAACTGACGCAAGAGATCCGTACGGAATCTGAAGAGCGGTATAGACCATTCCGAACAGCACATATGTGATGGTTGCGTACAGGCAAGTGGCCCCGTAGTTCTCAGGCTCTCCGATTCCCGGGAACTTCAGGAACATGAGTATTCCGGAGATTGCGAACGGAACCGCAATGTACATGATCCATGCACGGTAGCGTCCGTGACGGCTTGGTCTGACAGTGTCAGCTATGCGGCCCATGATCGGGTCATTGATGCCGTCCCATATCCTGGCGAATATGAACATGATCATTATGAACAGCGGACTGAGATGGAACACATCCGTGTAGAATTTCTGAAGCAGGGTCGTCACTAGCGCGAACACGAAACAACCTGCGGTATCAACCATAGCGTAACCGAGGTAATCCTTTGTCTTGAGTCCGCTGGTGCGTGCAATATAGCTGCGGCTTTCTGTCTTGACTTCTTCGTTTGAGCTCATTTTCTTTCTCCGTGAAAATTATTTTACCACGTGTTTATTCAACGTACAAAGAGAAATAGTAATAAATGAAGAAGGCCGCATCCGCGGCCCTCTGTATCAGGATTTGAATCCGTTCTCCTGGAAGTACTGTTTCTTCTCTTTCACAACCTCGTTGCTGAGAAGCAGCAGACCTATCAGGTTCGGGATGATCATCAGTCCGTTGAACGTGTCTGCAAGATCCCAGACAAAACCGAGTGTGGTCTGGCTACCTACTACAATGGCAACGACCCAGAGAATCTTGATGACGAGCTTGCTCTTCTCACCGAACAGATACTCCGCAGCCTGTGTGGCATAGTCGAAGTAGCTGATCAGGCAGCTGAAACCGAACAGGATGACGGATCCGATCGCAATCCAATATCCTATGTCGCCAGGAAGCATAGCCCTGAAAGCGTTGACCGTAAGGGTGGCTCCTTCAAGACCGGATGTCCATAATCCTGACATGACAATTGCAAGAGCTGTGATTGTACAGACGACGATTGTATCGAGGAAGACTTCCATGGGTCCCCAGACACCCTGCTCTGAAGGCTCGCTGACCTGAGCGGGAGAATGAACCATGGCTGCGGTTCCCAGACCTGCCTCGTTAGAGTACATTCCACGTGCGACTCCCATCTTCATTGTCACCAGGATAGATCCGATAACACCTCCGGTGGCAGCTGCGGGATTGAATGCGGCCTTGATGATTGTTCCGAGCGCCGCAGGAACCTGACCAATGTGCAGGATGATGATGAACAGACCAGCAATCAGATATGCGCCACCCATGAACGGGGCAACAACAGCACAGACATAACCTACTCTCTTGGCACCGCCAAGGACAATCACACCGGTGATTACAGCAAGGACAATTCCTGTGACAATCGTCGGAACCTTGAACTCATCGAACAGTGTGGTTGCAATTGTGTTGGTGTCAACAATACCGCTTATGACAAACGCAAACGGGATAACAAGGATTGAGAACAGGATTCCGAGCCATTTCTGCTTCAGGCCGTCAGCAAGGTAGTACATTGCACCGCCACGCACTGAGCCGTCTTCATTGAACTTCCTGTATTTGATTCCCAAGGTGATCTCAGCGAACTTGGAGGCCATGCCGAAGATTGCAGCGATTATCATCCAGAACAATGCTCCCGGACCACCGACAACTATGGCAGTTGCCACACCTGCGATGTTTCCTGAACCAACAATGGCGGAGACACTTGTCATTGCAGCCTGGAAACTGGAGAGCTCACCCTTTGCACGGTCGCCCGGCTCCTTTTTCTTGAAAGCCTTGACTATGGTGTCCTTGAACAGGAAACCGAAATGCGTGAACTGGAAGAACCCCAGCCTGATTGTGAAGAAAAGCCCTGTTGCAAGTATCAGAACAAGAATCGGGACTCCCCAGACAATTCCGTTGACAAAATCATTGACCTTGACAATGAAATCCATTGTTACCCCCTTTACCTCGGTAAACCAAGATGAACCGTTTTGATATCTGTTTGCGGTTGTAAGGACACTATATAGGTATATGAGCCTAGGGTCAAACAATTATTTATTTTTTTAGTAGCCCCCAGGGAAAAATGCTGGTATCATCTAATTTGCAAATGCGTTTTTTTCACGCTTCATCACATTTTTCAGGAGCCGGCAATGGAAGGAAAGAATCCTGTCATTCTGTCCTCTGACCCCGAGGTCAAGGAAACGTTCCGCAAGATGATCGCAGACACGACTGATGCAATCATCGAATCATATGATGACAACACAGCCTATTCAGGCAAGGATGTCTACGAGCTGAGGAAAGACCTGGAGGATCTGGGATTCCTGCCGGATGAGGGACTGGGATTCGACAAGACCCTGAAGACTGTGAAAAAAGAGATCATGCCTCATCTTCTGAGGACATGGTCAACAATGTACATGCCACATCTCCATGCCCCTGCGCTCACCGAGACAATAGCATCGGAGCTTATAATCGGAACCTTCAACGACAGCATGGACAGCTGGGATCAGGGACCGGCCGCGACAGAGATCGAGGAGGACATGATCCACGGTCTGGTCAAGCTTTTCGGTTTCGGACCTGGCGCGGACGGCACCTTCACATCCGGAGGAACCCAGTCCAACATGGCAGCCATAATCGCGGCACGTGACTGGTTCTGCAACACAAAGTACGGCTGTGACGTGAAGAAGGAAGGACTTCCCTCATTCTACAACCGCATGAGGCTGTACACATCAGATGTCTCCCACTTCTCAATGGAGAAGGCATGCCATGTAATGGGTCTTGGATACAACTCGGTGCGAAAACTTCCGGTAGACTCAAAATGCAAGGTTGACATTAAAAAGTTCGAAGAAATGGTAGAACAGGACACCAAAGACGGCCTCTTGCCGTTCTGTGCCGTTGCAACCATAGGCACCACGGACTACGGCTCAATTGATGATGTTGCAGAGATGCGCAGAATCTGTGACAAGTACGGAATGTTCCTTCATGCCGACGCTTCCTATGGCAGCGGCCTTGTCATGAGCCAGAAATACAGGAGCCGCATGGGAGACATGAGTATCTGTGACAGCGTTACAGTGGATTTCCACAAGATGTTCCTGCTTCCTATCTCATGCTCTGTCATCCTGTTCAAGGATAAGGACGTCCAGCAGTGCTTTGAGCTTCACGCAGACTACCTGAACCGTGAGGAGGATGAGGAGGAAGGCTACATCAACCTTGTGGACAAGAGCCTTCAAACCACACGACGCTTTGATGCGCTAAAGGTGTTCATGGCCTTCCAGACCCGCGGCAGGAAAGGCTTTGCCTCAATAATTGACACAGCTGTTGAGAATGCCGGTTACTTCTACAGCCGCCTGATTGAAGATCCTGTATTCATAGCCCCTGTCGAGCCGGAGATCAGCTCCGTGGTCTTTGCCGTCATTGACGGAGACGAGGCCAACAAGAATATCCGCAAGCGTCTGATGAACGAGGGAACCGTCATAGGACAGACGTCCAAGGACGGCAAAGTCATGCTGAAGTTCACACTGCTCAACCCTGCCCTCACCCATGAGCATATCGACAGGATAATAGCCAGAATCAAGGAACTCCGCGTCTGAGTAACTCGAATAATATACAAGATCCTCAATATCCCACGACCGTCAGAAAGTTAGACATATTTAACTAAAAACACTTGACAACGTTAGACAGCTCTAACTATACTCCGGAATTAGGTTAGACACCTCTAATTAGTTGCATCTAACCCTATATCTTTTGAGCAAAGGAAACCGGACATGATGCCACTGTCATTTGCAGACATTGAACAAGACAACATAATCCGCAGGATCGGAGGAAGCCCCGAGGTCAAGAAGCACCTTGAGAACCTGGGATTTGTGGTTGGCGGAAACGTGAAGGTCGTCAACAGGCTGGGCGG
The DNA here is from genome assembly GCA_017618315.1 of Spirochaetales bacterium. GTDB lineage: Bacteria > Spirochaetota > Spirochaetia > Sphaerochaetales > Sphaerochaetaceae > UBA9732. The sequence goes on along the minus strand of JAFZUN010000045.1, from coordinate 4,438 downwards.
AAACATAATAGTGAACGTCAAGGAAGCCAGAATCGCAATCAGCCAGGAAATGGCCATGAAGATAATGATCTGAAATCAAATGGAGATAAAAGATGAGAACACTGAAAGAGGTAAAAATCGGAGAGACCGTCAAGGTTTCAAAAATCAATGGCGAAGGTGCCATCAAGAGAAGAATCATGGACATGGGAATAACCCGTGGAGTCGAGATTTACGTCCGCAAGGTCGCACCGCTCGGAGACCCGCTTGAGATTACCGTCCGTGGCTATGAGCTTTCCATCAGAAAGGCCGATGCCGCGATGATTGACGTCGAATAAGAATCTAAAGGAGATATGTTATGGGAATCAGAATTGCTCTTGCGGGTAACCCAAACAGCGGAAAAACAACACTGTTCAATGCCCTAACCGGCTCAAACCAGTTCGTGGGAAACTGGCCAGGAGTCACAGTCGAGAAGAAGGAAGGAAAGCTCAAGAAGCACAACGATGTGATTATCACAGACCTTCCTGGAATCTACTCACTGTCACCCTACACCCTCGAGGAAGTGGTGGCAAGAAACTACCTGATAGGCGAAAGACCCGACGCGATCCTCAACATTGTGGACGGAACAAACCTTGAGAGGAACCTTTATCTGACCACACAGCTTGTTGAACTCGGAATCCCTGTTGTAATGGCAATCAACATGATTGACCTCGTGAAGAAGGCAGGAGATAAGATCAACCTGCAGGAACTGTCACGTGAAATGGGATGCCCTGTCATTGAGATATCAGCCCTGAAGGGAACCGGAATTGCACTTGCGGCGGAAACTGCTATAAAGGCAGCACAGGGCGGAAAGACTGTCCCCATGCACACTTTCTCAGGTCCTGTCGAGCATGCCCTGGCCCATATTGAGGAAGCTGTGGTCCATGATCTTCCGGAGGACATGCAGAGATGGTATGCCATAAAGGTCTTTGAGAAAGACAAGAAGGTTATGGAGCAGCTTAACATCAAGCCGGAGACACTCCAGCATGTCCAATCCGACATTGCAGCAGCAGAGAAAGAGCTTGATGATGACTCCGAGTCAATAATCACAAATGAGCGCTACATCTATATCGCCCAGGTCATCAAGGCCTGCTACAAGAAGAGAAATGCCGGAAAGCTTTCAACATCAGACAAGATAGACAGAGTTGTGACCAACCGTTGGCTGGGACTTCCGATCTTTGCTGCAATCATGTTCCTTGTCTACTACATTGCAATGGTGACAGTAGGAAGCGCTGCAACAGACTGGGCAAACGATGGCCTGTTCGGTGATGGTTATCATCTTTTCGGAATAGGAAGTGGCGCATACGGCGATGATTCAGAAGAATACACAGATGCTGCAAATATCCTTGACGCCTACGTCGGACTTGATGAGGAATCCGAATACACGGACATCATCAACTCTGCCAAGGCGGTAAAACCCGGCACAACAGCCGACTATGTGCTTGTCGATGAAGAAACCCTTGCCCCGGAGGAAGTGACATACACATATGAGGACCTGCAGGGAGCAATTGAGTCCTATGAGAAGTTTGAGGGAGAGGAACCTGATCCTGCAGATTACGGAGTCTGGGTGCCAGGTATTCCTGCCTTGATCGGCGGGCTTCTGGAGAAGATGAACACGGCTCCATGGCTTGAAGGCTTGATCCTTGACGGTATTGTCGCAGGTGTTGGCGCAGTCATAGGTTTTGTACCACAGATGCTTGTCCTGTTCTTCATGCTTGCAATCCTGGAAGGCTGCGGCTACATGGCAAGAATCGCATTTGTCCTTGACAGGATCTTCCGCAAGTTCGGTCTTTCCGGAAAGTCATTCATCCCAATTCTGATTGGAACAGGTTGTGGAATCCCGGGAATCATGGCATCCAGAACAATTGAGAACGAGCGCGACAGAAGAATGACAATCATGACAACAACCTTCATCCCCTGTGGAGCAAAACTTCCGTTCATCTCAATGGTTGCAGGAGCTATCTTCGGAGGATCAGCCATTGTCTCGACATCAGCCTACTTCGTCGGAATGGCGGCAATCATCATCTCCGGAATAATCCTCAAGAAGACCAAGATGTTCTCAGGAGATCCTGCCCCGTTCGTGATGGAGCTTCCTGCCTACCACATCCCCACAGCCGGTGCAGTTCTGCGCCTTACATGGGAAAGAGGCTGGTCATTCATCAAGAAAGCCGGAACAATTATCCTGCTGTCAACAATAGTCATCTGGTTCCTCACCTACTTCGGGTTCACGGCAGACGGATTCAGGATGCTTGAGGACGAGGAACTTGATATGAGCATACTCGCAAAGGTCGGATCGCTGCTGGCATTCATCTTCAAGCCGCTGGGATTCGGAAACTGGCAGGCAACCGTTGCTTCAATCACAGGCCTTGTTGCAAAAGAGAACATCGTAGGAACAATGGGTGTTGTCTACGGGTCAAACGGACTTGCAATGGTCTACAAGACACTGGCTTTGTCCTTCACAAAGGTCGCAGGCTACTCATTCCTGATCTTCAACCTCCTCTGCGCGCCCTGTTTCGCAGCCATGGGAGCCATCAAGAGAGAGATGAACAGCCGCAAGTGGACATGGTTTGCAATCGGTTACGAGTGCGGATTCGCATACCTTGTCGCCCTTGCAATCTATCAGATCGGAAGCATGTTCGCAGGTTACGGCAATGTGTTCGGTTTCATAATCGGTCTGCTTGTGGTAGCATTCGGAGTATACATGCTTGTCAGAAAGCAGAGGGAGAACTGATATGGGTACCGCAATTGCCGTAATAATCCTTGCATTGATTGTAGGTCTGATCATCTGGAGGATGGTCAAGGATAAGAAGGCGGGAAAAAGCAGTTGCGGTTGCCAATGCGGCTCCTGTCCAATGGCCGGTCAGTGCCACCAGAAAAAGAAATAAGACATTTCGCGACGTTTGGCGCTAACAGCACCAACAGCGCAAATGGCGCAAATAGCTCAAACAGCGCAAATAGCACTAACAGCACAATTGGCGCCAACAGCTCAAACAAATAATCCCCGGGAAAACCCCGGGGATTACTTTATCTTTAATCTGTTTAGAACAGTTCCCACTCAGTGGCATCGATTCCGGCAAGGATCTTCTTGTCAGACCTTCGTCTGGGATCGATCTTCTTCTGGACCATCTTGACCAGCCTGACCATGATACCCTGGATCACGAAGTAGACAACAGCGGTGAGAATCAATGCGAAGAATGCCTCATAGGTTCTGCTTCTGACAAGGTCAGAGATCTTTGTCAGGTCAAGGACCGCGATGTAACCTACGACTGATGTCTCCTTGATCAACGTCACAACCTCGTTGCTGTAGATGGGCAGGAAGTGATTGGCCGCCTGCGGGAGCAGGATCTTGAAGAAGCTCTGTCCGTCTGAGTAACCCAGTGCGGTTGAGGCCTCATACTGTCCCCTTCCTATTGCGTTGTAACCGACACGCAGCATATCTATCATGGCACATGCGAATATCAGGGAGAAGCCCACGACCGAGATCCACATTCCGGACATTCTGGAGGATCCGAAGATCACATAGTACAGAATCATCAGGAAGAGGACTGTAGGCATTCCGTGAATCAGCCACATGAAGAAGTTTGTTGTCTTGTTCGCGAACACGTTGCCGTGCCTGCATGCCATGTAGACCGCAAAGCCAAGTATTGTTCCGATCACAATAGAACAGACTGTAATCAGTGTTGTGACTCCGGCTCCGGAGACAAACAGCTTCCATCTGTTCTCTCTTATGAAGGTCTTGTAGAAGCTGGTCTGAAGTTTCTCAAAGAATCCGACCTTTGCAACTCCAGTGGTTCCAGATCCATCTGTCGCAGCATATGGTGAGTTCTCCAGGACAACAAGATACACAGGACATGTGTAATAGACATCAGAGAGTGTTCCTGTCTCGTTGCGCTCCTCACTGACCACAATGTTCATTCCAATGTCGAACTTTCCTGTCTCAACGCCCGGAGCAATGGACTCGAACGGAATCTCATTGAAGATCGGAGTATAACCGTACTCCTGGCAGAAGCGGCAGACAAACTCCACGTCAAAGCCGGCAAGGTTGCCGTCACTGACAAAACTGAACGGCTCGTATCCGCCCTCTACTGCAACATTCAGGGTCCCGTTCTCACCGGTGAACTCAAAGTCCTTGACTCCAACATTGTCGGTGGCTGGATCAAAGTCCGCAATCCAGTACTGGTATAAGCTGCCCTCATCTCCCAAAAGACCGTTCTTGTAGCCGTTATCTATGAACTCGTTCATCTCACGAAGAAGGCGCTCCTGCTTGTCGTTGTTTCCTATGATGTTGCTGGCACTGATGTAGCCCGGAATCTCCTTGAATGTGGTAAGCTCTGGATGGTTTGCCTTATGAACACCGTAACCCACTCCCTCCACAAGATATGCGGCAACCTTACCGGATTTCAGGGCAAGGATCATGTCGGTG